>NZ_JAQXUZ010000013.1:0-23991 GCF_029224645.1 Mogibacterium kristiansenii | reverse complement strand
GGCGCAAGGCGAAGTCCTGATGAAACAGGAACAGCTGTATCGTGATCTTGGTGTTAATCCATTGCTTGCTCGCCAAAAGTAGCAATAGTTATTGCTGGATTCCTGAATGCTAGTGTGGTTATTCGGGAATCCAGGTTTCATCAATCCCATTTGTTACGTATACATTTCTGTAAACTTTCGCCTCTGGTCTGCTGATATGTTCAAGCGTTCTTGCAACCAACTGCTCTCCTCGAATTCCTGACATTGAAATACCTAGTTCTTTGTTGACAGTTCTTAAGGCATTAATACCTTTTCTGATGATTGGATCCTGCGATAAACCTTTCTTTCTTGCTAAGGATTCCATTCGAAAAATTGCTTCATCTAATCGCATTCCTTCTTCATAGTTTTCTTTCATAACCATCTTTACTGCCATATCCTGAAAAGCTTTTAATCCGTCGGTATACTCACAGAAAGTCATCTCATTAGTTGTAAGGATTCCTGTTGATTTCATTTCGGATATCAGCTTTTCTGTTATATTACTTGTCATTTGTTACACCGCCTTTCTTTTTAAATTCTTTGTTTTGTTCCTTTGACTTTCTTGAATTAAACACTATTTCCAATCCTATGTCCTCTGCAAGGGACGGGTTTCGTCCTACGGTATTGTAGAGGCGTATACACGTTAATCTGTCTTTTGTTTTCAGTTTCATCACCTCTTTTCTTGATATCATTTTACTTTCTCATCCACACAAGAAAAATGACACCTACTGCAGAATAAAGGCTGTTATTGTTACATTCTATGTATAATAAAAGACGCTTAACTTTGTTAAGTTAAGCGTCTATATTTCTACTTTAGCGAAGAACTAACCCTGTTTTCTATTCTTATAGGTATTGTAAACTTTCATATCTATCGAGCCATCCGCAATCATCTTTTCTGCCCATAACTGCAGAGTCTCAACTGTTACAGAAATCTTCTCAAGTTCTTCCTGAATATGAACAAAATCCTTTATTTCGTTCTCCTCGATAGTTCCATCAGCTGTAATCTCAATCAAGCGTTCCTTTTCCTTAGAAACTGAATTTAAAGATGCAACCATCTTAAGAACTATCTTTGATAAATCCTCAATCTTTATTTCCGGCACATACTGCTGTCCAATAGGGCATTCATTCGAGCAGTAATAATTACATAAATCCGGCATCCTGTACTTGTCAGCCATTATGAGGATCTCTTCTGGCTGAGGAGATGAAATATCATTTTCTATTCTTAAAATTCGTTCCGGCTGTATTGACTCAAGCAATTCGCTTGCTTGGTCTCTTGATAGCCCAAGTTCTTCTCTTCTTAATTGATATGGCTTCTTATTTTCCTTAATTGATTTTTTCCCCACAATCACCATTCCTCTCATATGTAGTTGATGAAATGCTTAATTCATTTCATCAACTACATATTAACAAAAGCACTTGAAGCTTACAAGAATAAACCTATTCCTATCCCGTAATCATATTCAGTATTTCCTTTGTAAACGTAATGATGATTCCACCTGCCAGTGTCAGAACTCCGTTGGCACGCTGCGATGGATCGTGGCTCTTAAGCGAAAGACCAACCTGCATGATTCCGAAGCCCAGAAGGATCAGACCGATTGCCCTTATCAGACTGAATATAAAGTTGGACAGGTTGTTAACCACAGAAAGCGGGTCGTTAGCCGCAAGGCAGATTGTTGTCGCAAGCGTAACCATCAGTACCGCTGCAATATAAAAAGCGAAGGCAATCTCTGCTCTTCGCTTAAGCTTCACCGTTTCCGGTGTCTGTATTTTCTTTTTCATTCTCGTTTTCCTCCTTCTCAATTTTCTTCAGAAGATTCACGTCAGACAGAAGCTCATATCCCGTTTGCAAGCCTCTGAATATCGTTATCATCCTTAAGATATACGAACGGATTGTAGCAGTGACTCTTCTCCATATTGATAAGGTCGAGCACTCTCACTTGATGAGCTTCCAGCCTGTATTCACCGAATATGTGAAAAGATCCTGGTTTGCTGCAGCGTTAAGTGTTCCGTCTGCATTTGCTGTCTTAACATTGGCCTTAGGAACCTTTACCGACATGAACACAAAAGCATCGTTTGCTCCGTCGTTTGTAATCTTCGGATCCTTCTTCACTACCTTGTTAGGCGTAATGTCCGCTCCATTGCTCGGATTCCAGTTCGGCTCCGATACACTGATTTCGATATAGCCTACAGTGAAGTGGTTAGTCACCTGATCTCTGTCCACAAAGTAGGCGAAGGTTGAGCTGATTGCCATGAGAGCAATGAGTGCTCCTGCGATAATAAGGTTCTTTCTTCCTGAAATCTTCTCTCTAATGTTTGTCATTTTCTCTCTCCTTTTCCGCACATCCTGTGCTATTACAATTTGCTTTGAGCCCCTGCATACACTCCTTTCCGCCCGGCTCAGGGCAGTGTTGTTTTGTGCGCTGTTTGGGCGTTAGGTCAAGGCGCCGAGTCGCCGAGGCACGGAGCGTACTTTCAGTATGTGAGTACCGAGATCGGAGAGATCAACGCAGAGATTACTCAAAAGAGTGCACAAAATGAGATGTCTCTTAAAAACATCTCATGTAAATCAGACCCTGAAAGCACTCTTCGGTTGCACGAAAAAGCCGCCGGGCTTCGAATTGAAACCTGACGGCTGTGTTACGACGCTTTGTTGTTTCGTATCAGCGTTTTGTTTATTCATTTGATCTTTTTCTTCTTGTGTAAACAGCAGTGCCTGTTATTCCTGCGCCGCTAAGGAACATAAGTGCGATCCACAGAGCAAGGTTAGTGCTGTCACCGGTCTTTGCAGAATCTTCAGCGTCTGCCTTTAAATCCTTATCGCTGTCATCTGAAGTTCCCGGTGCTGCCTTTTCTGCTACTGTGAAGGAAGTTGTTGCAGTGCCGCTTGTTGATACGATACCGATAGTGTGCTCTCCAGCAGGAAGGGTTGCTACATAGTCAGCATCAAGAGTTACGATTATGCTGCCTGACTCGGCAGTGTAGTATTCTATATCAAGAGTATCGCTATCAAGCTCGACTCTGTCAAAATCATCAAATAAAGCATTGGAACGGAATGTAAGTGCTTTCTTTTCTCCTTCGGTTATACTCTGACCCATGCCCTCAATGATTTCAGGCGGGAGTTTTGAGATTACCGTGTCGTCAAGCGTAATTTCATCCGCGCCTTCTTCATCAGAGAAGTATTTCTGACAATCCTTACACTGCCAATACTCTATGTTTCCAGTTTCTGTAACGGTTGCATCCTTCGCAGGAATTTTATCAAGGCGGTGATTTGAGCTGTCAGGTTTGCCGTATTCTGCCCCACAATATTCACACTTTGCCTTGCTTGTGCATGTTGCTTTGCCGCCTGTGCAGTCTTTTTTTTCTGAATAACCGCAGCCATCATTTTTGCAGATGCGTGTATGCGTATCGTCGCCGTTGGACTTCCATGAGCCGAAATCGTGACCATTATAAACTGTCAATGTCATTACAGCTGTATGGAGTTCAGTATCGGTGAACATAAGAGTTACCTCACCGGCGTTCTGTTTGATTGTGTAATTGCCGTCTTCACCGGCAGTAAGCTCCTTACCGTTAGCCGTGACAGTTTTGATATTATCCTCATCGGCTATTGAGAAGATGACATCCCCAGTTGTCATACCAGCCACCAAATGTATATCCTTGTCTGGTTATATCTGTTGGAAGTGGATCTGTTTTATTATCTAGGCAATATAAAACATCAGAATCGTCAACCCTGAGAAAACCCTCAGCTTTAAGATTTCCTCCATTACAATCGAGGTTGATGATGCAGTCGGTTATCATCTCCAGATGGATGCTGGTTGACGCAAAAGGCATACTAATAGAAGCCGAAGACGATTTTGTAGCAACAGTGTTTTTGCCGTCTTTTGTAGTAGCTACCAGCTTATATACCTGATAATCACCAGGCGCCGGAAGACCTCTAAACATAACGTCTGAACCGGCCTTGCCGTAAGTCTTACCGTTATAATCATATTTTCCGTCAACAATAGGGTTATATCCTTCTAATAACTCTGGAGGAATAGTATAACTGAGTGGATAATACAGGTTATCTGCTATGCCTGTGAATGTTCCATCAACATAGATTTTTCCGTTATTAGTCAGCGTTCCACCGTCCTGTACTACCAGCGTACCGCCCTCGGCGATGACTATTACACCATTTTCTTCGATGTTCAGCGTTTTACCGGCAGGGATTGTGAGAGACTTTTCGCTATCAATCATCAGTGTTTTACCGGAAGGAATCTCAAAACTCTCGCTCGGAGTAATATCGTCCCCGTAAATCTGTCCGCTGTTCCCCTCGAAAATCACGCCGCGCCATGAATCCCTGTTTTGCGAAGACGAATAATTGAAGTCCGATCCCCACGTTTCAGTGTAGCTTGCGAATATCACCGCATGGCCGTCGTTTCCTGTGCTGATAGTGCCGTAATTAGAGGCGTTGATACCATAAGTCTTACCGGTAGCCATAACAGTGCCGCCATTGATGGTGATGGTCCCGGAAGTCCCGCCTGCATCAGTTGCACCGATACCCGAACTCCCGCCGTTGTTGCCGCCTGTAGCGGAAACGGTGCCTCCGTTGATGGTGATGCATTTGAAGGCATCATTGTTCCCTCCGCCAATCCCTGCGCCACCTTCTTCTCCAACAGCTGTAATATTACCTCCGTTGATTGTGATTTCACCACTGCGATCATTTCCACCGATACCTGCGTAATCACTGCCACTGGAGGCATATGCATATAGCTTTCCTGTGCCGTTTTCCTGCCCGTAAATGGTAAGTTTCATTGAAGTAGGCTCGTTACCCACATAAATGCCGCCGTTGACTGTGAGATTGCAGCCGTCAGCGAGAATCAGGTGAACATCGCCGGTAACTGTGACACGGCTATCGATGGTAACATCGCCCTGTGCCACATACCAGGTGGTTTGTCCGTCAGAGCCCCATGTAGTATCGTCTCCGGTAACTACAGTGGCATTATCACAGGTCTGCTGTGCGCCTGATGCGTCCAGATATGTTATATTTGCCACCGCTTCCGCAAATACCATCTGCGGTATCAGTGCCAGCACCATGCACAGTGAAAGCACTATGCTAAATAATCTTTTCTTCATTCTACTCACCTTTTTTTCTTTTTAGTATTATCATATTTTCATGCCGAACTATCTTTCCAGCTGTATTTCTCAAAGAGAATTTGCTTGCTTCTGTCCTCAGGTCAGCAGGCCTTCAAGGGAGAATTCATATTGCATTGCAAGCTTTTCGAACAGTTCCTCCATTACTGACTGTGCCAGGCTTCTTATGTCAAGGCCTGCAATGTATGAAAGCACCTTGTCTATCTCATCCTCTGGCACCTTGCAGCATCTGAGTGAAAGAGTAAGGAATGTGTTCAGCTTCTGCTCCAGGGTGAAGTCTTCTGTGCATGGGTTTGCCATGTAGCCTCGCATCAGCCCTGCTGTTCCAAGCTCAAGCTGATAGAAGTCCCGCTCTGTAAGCTCAGGCTGGTAGGATCCGAAGATTTCCTTAAGCTTCTTTGCCGTTTCCGTCTGAATGTAGTCAAGAGTGCTTTCCCGTGTGTAAGCTTCAACATATATGTCCCTGAGGTTTTCATTTAGCTCGGTAAGTGTAAGCTGAATTGCAGTTTCTGTCGCATATACATATACAGGTGGAAGCTCAGATCCTGTAATACTTCCTGCTACGCCAAACTGGTTTTCATACATGAATTTCACAAGCTCCAGAAGCACTCCTTCCTTGCTTGTAAACAGGTTCTGAAAGCTGCTGCAGGAAACCTTTGCATCCTTTAAGATCTGCCCTGTTGCAGCCTTGTGATATCCTTTCTCGAGAAAAAGTCTTACGCACACCTGCAGAATACGCTTCTCTGTGTTTGCTACATCGTTTTTTCGTGCTACTGATAGCCCCCTTGCTTTCCTATGGTATTATTACCATAGGAACCGATTTTCACTACTTATTCAAGATTAATCGTTCGCATTGCCGCAGATTTTTTACGGAGTCAAATCTTAGCTTTCTCATGTTATTCACCTCCCGGTTTCAGTGGTCTGAGATAATCTGAAACGGGTCTGAAATGATATTTGAAAAGACGCTGAAGCCTTTATACTACTGGCCTGAGAGCCCAAATCCCTTGCAATAAAAGAGCTCCGGCCATTTCTAGCCAGAGCCATATCTATGGTGGAGATGGTGGGAGTCGAACCCACGTCCAAAAATATTTCCGAAGAACTTTCTCCGAGCGCAGTCAGTGCTTTGTCATTCGCAGTATCCGCCGTGACGCTGACACACTACGGAACTGCTATCCTGTAAGTCCGCTGAAATACCAGGAGCTCTCCCAGCGGTTTCCTGCATTCATGACACCGGATTTCAAGCCTGCAGGTGAGCCTGAAGCGGCGCGCGGGGCTGAACTATGCAGCCAGTGCGAAATTGTTGTTATTTTTAGCGTTTATATTTAACGGCCCCTTTTTACGTGGACTGGGCGCCACGGCTCGCTTATCCTTGTTCCACATTCCTGTCGAAACCATTACATCCCCGGAATGTGTGACGGATGTCACACTATTTTTTCTTCTATAAATTATACAACATCTTCCCGGTAAAAAAAAGATACTGCCCCTTCAATTTTCCGATTGTCCGAAGGGAATTCGTTTTTCCTGAAGGAAATTCGACTCTCCTATCGGTGACGGCTTTCCTTGATGGCCCGGTCCATCTTGCGGTCCGCATCTTTTTTTGCGATGGAATCTCGCTTATCGTACAGTTTCTTACCTCTGCAGATGCCGATTTCCACCTTGCACCGTCCATCCTCGTTGAGGTACACGTTCAGCGGAATGATGGTGAGACCGGACTCCTTGATCTTTCCCGCGATTTTGTTGATTTCTCGGCGGTGGAGAAGCAGCTTTCGTTCCCGAAGGGGTTCCACGTTGAAGCGGTTGCCCTGTTCAAAGGGGGAGATATGCATTCCGCAGATCTTCATCTCGCCCTTCTTGTCGATGTAGACGTAGCTCTCCTTGATGCTGCACCGACCGGCCCGAATGGATTTAATTTCCGTTCCGGTGAGAACGATTCCCGCCTCAAGAGAATCTTCCACGAAATAATCGTGGCGGGCCTTCTTGTTATTTGCGATTAGTTTTCTGGATTTCTTTGCCATTCCGGTTCCTACCCTGCTTTCTCCTCAAATTAGAAAGTCTTAATCTTGTTGAACGGGAACAGGCGGAGTACGGCTTTGCCCTGGATCTGGTCCTTATCCACGTATCCAACATCCGTATATCGGCTGTCCACGCTGACCACCCGGTTGTCGCCCATCACGAAATAGTGGCCTTCCGGCACGTTCCAGGTGCCCTCTCCGGTGGTGTATCCGTCCTTGAGATAGTTCTCTTTGTACTTCTTTCCGTTGATGTACACCTTCTGATTCTTAATCTGAATCTCATCTCCCGGCAATCCGATCACTCGCTTAATCAGCAGCTTGTCCTTGCCCTCCTCGTCCGGAAGATCCGACTTGAAGATGATGATGTCTCCCCGCTTTGGGGCCTTGCTGCGATAAGCCTGACGGTACATAATCAGGTAATCGTTGGGATTCATGGTGGACTGCATGGACGTCTGCTTCACGATAGTCGGTCGGATAAAGTACAATACCGCGCCGGCGATGACCATGGCAATCACCAGATCCTTCAAAAGTGCCGGAAGCATCGGTGCATTTTCATTTACAATTTCATTCTTGCTCATTATATGCTCAATTCCTCTAAAATCTCTTCAAACTGCTCCGGAAGCGGAGCCTCAAAAACTCTCCCGTTTAAATACTCCAAAGGGCCGTCACAATTCCGGAATTCCAGCCGGTAACTGTGGAGCAGCTGGGTGCTCAGGTGGCAGGATTCATACAACCGATGGTTGAATCCCTTGGCCGGTCCCTTGGAGTACTTACTGTCTCCGATGACCGGATGTCCGATGCTGGCCAGGTGCGCACGAATCTGATGCGTTCGGCCCGTTACCAGATCCACCTCCACCAGGGTGGAATTTCTCAGCGACTGAATCGGGGTGACAATGGTCTCAATGGCTCGTCCCTCCGTCTCGTTCACATCGTAAATCGCCACGGTGTTGGTGTCGGAATCCTTCTCCAATCGTCCGTGAAGCTCCAGCTTTTTTTCTAAGTTTCCATAAACAATCGTCCGGTAGAATTTGGATATCCGATCTTCCCGGATGTACCGGTTCAGCGTGCGAAGCGCATCGCTGTTTTTACCGAACAAAACCAAACCCGTGGTGTTGCGGTCCAGTCGGTTTGCCGGTGCCGGAGAGAATACCTTTTCCGTTCTTGGATTGTATTCTCCTTTCTCGATGAGATAATCCTTTACCTGATTGGCCAGATGGTTCTTCTTTTCGTTCCGATCCCCATGGGTCAGCAGTCCGAAAGGCTTGTTGGCAATCAGGATGTTGTCGTCCTCGTAGATGACGGTAAAGGTCTTCTTGCTCTTCCGCCGGGAAGCGGCCTTCTTCGGGGCCGACAGGGCGGCAATTCGTTCGTCGCTGAGGTACAGCGTGATTTCATCGCCCTCTTCCAGAACGTAATTGTTATCCTTCCGCTGACCGTTCACCTTGACATCCTTCCGGATGATTTTATAAATGGAGCCCAGGGTGGCCCGCTCTAAATATTTTCGCAGGAATCGGTCCAGACGCCGCTTGGAGTCGTTGGCCGTCACTTTGATTTTCTGCATGTATTTCTGCGTTCCTCTCCAATCAAATATTCAAAATATTATATCACAGATACCCCGGTGTTTCAAATCTCATATGGCTTCATTGCAATCTCTCGCCTCCGGTAGTATAATTATATCCAAATGTTATTGGCTAACATAAAGGAGAAGAAATGAGGGGTTTCAAGGATTTTTTTCATGAAACGAATGATATTGCACTGGCAATTGTAATTGTTCTGTTGGCGGCCGGCCTGATTGGGTGGCGAATTCGGATTATTCTGCAGTATCCGGCGCAGCTGGCAAAGGAAGCCGCCGTTTCCGGAAACACGGAGACCGAACAGATGCAGGCTTCCGATTCATCCAAGGATTCCGCAAAGAAATAACCCTTATACACTGGAGGTTTTAAAATGTTAGATAATTACAATCTGACCATGCTCACCGACTTCTACGAAGTCACCATGGCAAACGGCTACTTTCAGTCGGACATCCGGAATCACGAAGCGGTATTCGACATGTTTTTCCGACGGGTTCCGGACGACGGCGGATTTGCCATCATGGCAGGTGTGGAACAACTGATTGCTTACATGAAGAATCTGAAGTTCACCGACGAAGATATCGACTATCTCCGCAGCAAGAATTCCTTCTCGGAGGAATTTCTGGAGTATCTCCGGAACTTCAAATTCACCTGCGACGTGTGGGCGGTACCGGAAGGAACACCAATCTTCCCGCATGAACCGATTGTCATCGTAAAGGGCCCGATCATTCAGGCCCAGTTCGTGGAGACCTTTATCTTGCTGACAATCAACCATCAGACGCTGATTGCCACGAAATCCAACCGAATCGTTCGGGCCGCTCAGGGCCGTCCGGTAATGGAGTTCGGCACTCGCCGAGCACAGGGTGCTTCCGCCGCCATCGACGGCGCGCGTGCTTCCTACATTGCGGGCTGCGCGGGAACGGCCTGCACCATCGCGGATCGGGACTTCCACGTTCCGGCGCTGGGAACCATGGCCCACAGCTGGGTTCAGACCTTCGATACCGAATACGAAGCGTTCCGGGAATACACCCGAATCTATCCGGACAACGCGGTGCTTCTGATTGACACCTATAACGTACTGAAATCCGGACTGCCGAACGCCATCAAGGTGTTCAAGGAACTGAAGCCGAAGAAGATGGGCGTCCGCATCGACAGCGGCGATATCGCCTACCTGACGAAGAGATGCCGGAAAATCTTAGACGAAAACGGCCTGGAAGAATGTTCCATCGTCATCTCCAACTCCCTGGACGAGTACCTGATTCGAGATGTCATCATGGAAGGCGCGCAAATTGATTCCTTCGGCGTGGGCGAACGGCTGATTACTTCCAAATCCGAGCCGGTATTCGGCGGCGTCTACAAGCTGGCGGCCGTAGAGCGCAACGGTGAGATGGTTCCGAAGATGAAAATCTCCGAGAACGTGGATAAGATTACCAACCCGGGCTTCAAGCACGTCTACCGCCTCTACGAGAAGGAGAGCAACAAAGCCATCGCCGACGTAATTACCATGGAAGGGGAAACCATTCCGGAGCAGGACGGCTACGAAATCTTCGACCCGAACGCCATCTGGAAGAAAAAGACCCTCAAGAACTTCTACGTTCGAAGCCTTCTGGTTCAGCTTTTCGACAAAGGAGAATGCGTCTACGAATCCCCGTCCCTGGACGAAATTCGGCAGTACTGCAAAGACCAGATTGAAACCCTGTGGGAGGAAACCCTGCGTTTCGAGAACCCCCAGACCTATTACGTGGACCTCTCCAAAAAACTTTGGAGCATCAAGCAGGACATCCTGCACCGCTATACCGACTTATAAGAAAACAAAACCGGTGCGCCGCACGTTTCCGTGCAGTGCATCGGTTTTTGCTTCGCCGGCGCCTTTTTCCCGTCCGCATTTGGTGCACCGCCCACGCATTCAATGGGGTTGCGGGTTCCGGTGCACCAAATTCCTTCCCCGCCGGCGGAGAAGGGCGCCGGCGCAAAAGCAGAAAAGCATATACTCACCGCACTTCGCGGTGAGTATATGCTTTCCATTCCACTCTTCTTAAAGAAACAACCTTATAAATACCGATCTTCCGGATGGTCATCGACGATGTCCTTTGATTTCAAGGATTCTTCCGGAACCTCCTCTTTACTCTCTGCGGAGGCAGTATCCTTGGATTCTCCGGATTCACTCATTTCCTCCGCCTTACGGTCTTTTCGTCTGCGAACCAGGAATCCGATAATGAGTGCCAAGAGCATCAGAATCACGCCAATGGCGATGGTTGCTCGGTTGGAGATGTAGAATCGGGACAGGAACCAGCCCTTTTCGATGTTCTCGTGAACCACCAGCGGAGTGCTTCCCACTTTCCTTCCGTCGCAGTACACTTCCAGAGTACCGACTTTGTCGCCGGATTTCAGCGGCGCTTTCACCACATCCTTGTAGTTCTCCTTTACGGAAATGCTGTCGGCGGAGCCGTCCTTCGGATAGGTCAGCACCGTTCCCTTGGCATAGGTTTTCACCAAGGTGCGGGCGCCGTACTTCACCCGAACATTTCCCGCGCTCTTCTTCGGATTGGTGGCTTCCTTGGTGACGATTTTCTCCGTGCCGAACTTCAGGAGTTTGGCACCATCTTTGGCCCGGGTTTCCATGTTCGCTCCGAACTGCACCAGAATCATCTTCAGCCCCTTCTTGTCATACATCAGGGCAACGCTGCAGTCATCGTCCTCCCAGTAACCGGTTTTTCCCGCAACGACACCGGAACCCTTTTTCTCAATCAGGTCCAGGTGAGTCTCGAGGGTACGGGCGTGGGATTTATTGGTGGCATCCATGTGGTACACCTTTGTTCCCGCGATTTTGAACACCGTCTTGTTTGCCAGTGCGGCGCGAGCAATTTTGACGTAATCCGCCGCCGTGGTGTAGTGATTCTTCGCCTTTAGGCCGTTAGGATTCACGAAGTGCGTTCCCCTGCAACCCAGCTTCTTTGCCCGTGCATTCATTTTTGCCGCAAAAGTCTTAATGCTGCCGTCCCCGTCGGCCTGTCCCAGTGCATAGGCCGCATCGTTTCCGGATTCCAGAAGCAGTCCATACATCAGCTGACGCACCGTCACCTTCTCTCCGGCCACCAGGTTCATGGTGGACCCGCCCATGGAGGCCGCTTTTTTGGAAACCGTCACTTCCTGATTCAGATCCATGGTCTCCGCAACCACCAGCGCCGTCATCAGTTTGGTGGTGCTCCACGGCTCTACCCTTTGGTCGGGGTTTTTCGCATACAGCATCTCATCGGTAGTCACGCTGTACAGCGCTGCCGACTTGGCATCAATCACCGGTCTTCTTGTATTTTCATGCACTGCCGCCGATGCTGCGGTCGCCCCGCTTGCAAAGAGCATCAATGCGGTCAGCAGGATTGCAATATTTCTTCTGATTCTTTTCAAACTAAAAATAACCTTCACCTCTCAATTCCAAGATTCCGTACTTCCTATGGTTCGATTACGGTCAGCGCCCCCGGAAGCACTCGGACCTTTATTTCTCCGGTTTCCCGTATTTCTCCGTCCGCCACGTACTTCATCCGTCCCTGATTCGGCTTCAGAATCACTTCCTCCGCCCGCATGGGAATGATGTATTTGTCGACGCCCGAAATCGTCTCCAGACGCCCTGCCTTAAAGGCCGGAAATACCCGCATCAGATACCGTCGGGTAATGTTCCGCACCAGCAGAAGTTCAATTTTTCCGTTGTCCAGCAATGCGTGGGGACAACTCTCCACACCGCCGCCGCAGAAGCGCCCGTTGGCCGCAGTGGCCAGCATCAGTGGTCCGTTGTGAATTTCCTTTCCGTCGGCGAACACCTGCAGATCCGTTCCCTTCTTTTTCACCAAATTCACCAGCACCGCCAAAAGATAGGAGCCGGTGCCGTGCACCAGCGGAAGCTCTTTCAGGTCATGGGCCAGGATTGCCGTATTCCCGTCGAATCCGATATTGATGCCGTTAATGGCATAATCCGTCATTTCCTGCTCGCCTTCCCGCCAGGTGTATTCCAGTACATCCACCTTTCGCAGGCATTCCTCCCGTTCTCCGGCCTTCAGCTGCAGCTCTATATTCATGAAATGCTCCGGATGGTTGAAGCACCGAACGTAATCGTTTCCGCTTCCCACCGGCACGATGCCCAAGCGAGAATTTGGATGATTCAACAGACCCTTCGCAATTTCCTGAATGGTTCCGTCTCCTCCGCAGGCATAGACGTTCACCGTCTCGCCCTCTTTCTCCGCCGCTGCCGCGATGGAGTCCGCCAGCACGGTGGCATCCTGCTCCCCTTCGGTGCAGTAAATGCGCAGGTTATCCGTCTCATAGGCTTTCAATTCCTCTCGCACCCGAGTCGCCCCCTTGCCGTTCCCGGATGCGGGATTTACGATAAAAGCATATTTCATGAAGTCGTCCTCTTTCTGTCATTGAATTATTTTCTGGATCAGTTTCGGAGGTGCCGTCGGTTCCGCCAAGATCCGAATCGCCGCTTCCATAATGATTTCGGCCTCCTCCAAGCGTCGGGAATCGGCACCGTACAACGTTGCCAGCACGTCCCCTTCTTTTACGAAATTGCCGATGCGCACGTGCATCCGAATTCCCGCCGTAAAATCAATCTCGTCTTCTTTCCGAAGTCTTCCGGCCCCCAAATGCTGGGATGCTCGCCCGATTTCCCGGGTGTCCGTCTCCGCGATAAAACCGGTTCTTCCCGCAAGAACGTCCCGAGAATACCGGCTGCTTCCCATCCGTTCCGGCTCCTCAACAATGCGGTCATCGCCCCCCTGGCATCGAACCATCTGTCGGAACTTTTCCAGAGCCCGGCCATCCGACAGAACCTGCCGGGCCGTTTCTTTTCCTTCTTCGAAGCTTTCCGCTCGGCCGCCGATCCGAATCATTTCACCGGCCAATTCCAGGCAGAGCTGCCGCAAATCCTCCGGACCGCCCCCCTTCAGCACCTGAACGGCTTCTTCCACTTCCAGGGCGTTTCCAACCGCCCGACCAAGCGGCTGGCTCATATCGCTGATCACCGCCACCATCTTCCGGCCGGCTTTCCGGCCGATGTCGATCATCAGGTCCGCCATATTTTCCGCTTCCGCAAGGTCCTTTAGAAGGGCGCCGCTTCCGCACTTCACGTCCAGCACGATTCCGTCGCTTCCCGCCGCCAGCTTCTTGCTCATGATACTGGATGCAATCAGTCCCGGACTTTCCACCGTGCCCGTCACATCCCGAAGGGCATAAATCTTCTTGTCCGCCGGGGTAATGGATCCGGTCTGGGTGATTACGGCCAATCCCAATTCTTCCAATTGCCGGTGGAATTCCGCCGGCTCCAGTCGGGTCCGAAATCCCGGAATCGCTTCCAGCTTATCCGCCGTCCCCCCGGTGAATCCCAGCCCTCGTCCACTCATCTTCGCCACGGTCACTCCTGCCGCTGCGGCAACGGGTGCCACCACCAACGTGGTTTTATCCCCTACGCCGCCGGTGGAGTGCTTGTCCACCTTCACGCCGGGAAGATCCGACAGATCCTCCACGTCGCCGCTGAACTCCATGGCCTCCGTCAGGGCAAAGGTCTCCGCTCGGGACAGCCCGCGAAAATAAATGGCCATCAGCAGCGCCGACGCCTGATAATCCGGAATGCGGTCCTTTACGTAATTTTCGATAAAAAAACGAATTTCTTCCGGCGTCAGCTCTCCGCCGTCTCTTTTTTTCGTGATAATATCCACCATGTTCATGGAATCACCCCCATATCCGTTTCGGCTTTCCGCCCAAGTAATCCAAGGAAGTCAGGTAATACCGAATTCCATCCTGTTCATATTTGATGCCTTTTTCAAAGGCGTGCATTCCGTGCAGGTGTCCGTAGACGCAGTCGCTCACCGGATATTCCCGCAGGAGTTCCGTCATGTCCGATTCCTTCCGAGCCATCTCCGCCGGCGGGTAGTGAAGCGCCGCAATGATCCGGTCCGGAGAGGATTTCATGGCGGCATTCAAGCTGTTTCTCATCCGCCCCAGTTCCCGAGTCCATATCTTCCGATCGTGTTCCGTGAAATCGTCGGACCCCGGCAGCACCCAGCCCCGGCTTCCGCAGATGGCAATCCGCTCTCCGCCGGTTTCCTCTTCCGTCAGCAGGACGCAGTCGTTCTGAAGGAAGTGAATATCCTCATACAGGGTATTTAAATAGGTAATCCGGCTCCACCACAGGTCGTGGTTTCCCTTCAGCAGCACCTTCCGCCCCGGCAGCCGGTGGATCCACTCCAGGTCCGGAAGCGCCTCCTCCAGGGAGAGTCCCCAGGACAGGTCTCCCGGCAGAATCACCACGTCCTCCGGAGAAATCATCTCATGCCAATAGTCCGAAAGTCGCTTCTCATAATCCTCCCAGCCCGCACCGAAAATGCTCATGGGTTTATCGATATTCTCATGGAATGACAGATGCAAATCTGCGATTGCGAAAATCTTCACGTTTCTACTCCTTGATTTCTTCCAGAATCCGGATGATCACCGATGAACCGTATCCCATCTGCTCCAGTTTTCTGGCAACGCGGGCCACGGATTTCTGCTCCAAAGGGCGTTCCGCTCCCGCCAACGTTTTCTCCGCCACAAGCCGTGCCAGAGCGCATTCGTCCACCCGGTTTTCGTACATGTAATCGTCGATTCCGTTCTGAATCGTTTCCGATTCGATGCCCTTATTTCGAAGTTCACTGCGAATTCGAGTGCTTCCTCTTCTTTTCCCAAAAGCATATTCGCAGTAGGCCCGCACGTAGTCCGAATCGTCCAAATATTTCAAATCCAGAAACCGCTGCAGGGTCTCCCGAATCTCCGATTCATCGTATAACTTCTCCTCCAAATGCTTTCGGGCTTCCGCCACTGTGCGCATCCGAGGTGCCAGGTAACGGGTCAATTCCTCCGCGGCACTCCTCCGATTTTCTTTTTTCTCTTTTTCCATTACAGCCTTTCCATTTCTATTTCTTCCGGAATCTCTTCTTCCCGGACGCCGATGCAGACTGCCGCCGCCAAGTCGAAAGGCATGGTGATATCTCGGATTTCCCAGAATTGATTTTCCGAAACCACCCGGTTCCAGAGGACGGAAGGGGCTTCCGAGAATACGGATTCTCCCTCAGCCTTGCGGAGAGCCTCCCTCCGTGCCCAAATTCGGAAAAACTCCGCCTCGCCTTTTTCTTTTACCTCCAGATATTCATCCTTGTTGTAAAACCGAAAAGCCAGCTTGAGAAAGTTGGAGGGCTGCCACTTCTGAATGTCCAAGCCGCACGGTCGGTCGTCCATCAGCACCGCCCAGTACTGTCCCGTATGGGAAACGGAGAAATCCGGACCGCCGGAGAGAAAGGGTTTGCCCTTCTCCGTCGTCTGAATTTCTTCCGACATCCGGCATGTCGGGTCCGAACCGCTTTCGCCGGTATACCGTGCCAGCGCCTCTCTCAGAAGACGGCGGCTTTCTTCGCGACTGCCTTCGTAATTAAGTGCGTAATATATCTTCATCATTTCTACTTTCCGGACAGCATCTGTATGCCTCGAGTCAGTGCTTTTCCCGAAGCCACACGAATATCCGGCTGAATTCCTTTCTTGTTAATTGGGGTGCCGTCCGGCAGGAAATACTCTTCCGTGGTGAATTTAAAGGCGGATCCGTCCTCCAGCTTTTCCACGCTCTGAATGACGCCCTTTCCGTAGGTTTTCTCCCCGATGAGCTTTCCGCCCCGGTTCACCTGAACGGCGCCCGCAAAGATTTCCGCCGCGCTGGCGGTATTGCCGTTCACCAGCACCACGTACTCAAAATCCGCGCACTGCCCGTCGGCTCGGGCCACTTTCTTCTTCCCCTGATTGTTTTTTTCAATCAGAATCTTTCCGGATGGCAGGAACAAGTCCGCACACTTCACCCCTTCATCTTTAATGCCGCCGGGATTGTCCCGCACATCGATGACCACGCCGGTCACCCGGCCGTCCATCAGGCGCTCTTCCGCTTCTTTCAGTTCCTCCGAGGTGCCCTCCCGGAAATGGCGGATTCGAATGTACCCCAGTTTCTTCCCGTTCTCCGCTTTCAGAAACTTGGAATCCACACTGTCCTCTTCCACCTCCTGCCGAGTCAGCGTTACGGTCACATCCTGGCCGCCCCGTTTCAGCTTCAGCACCACGTCGGTTCCCGCCTCCCCGCCGATTCGGTCGGAAGCATCATCCACGCTGTGGACCTTTTTTCCGTCCACGGAAAGAATTCGGTCCCCCTTTCGCAGGCCTCCCTGCTCCGCCGGTCCATCTTTAATCACGTGGGCAATCAGGAGTTTTCCCTTCTTCTCCTCCACGCTGATTCCGATGCCGGAATAGGACTCGGAATACCGCCGCTCCAGCTTCTCGTAATCCTCTTTGTTGTAGTAGGCGGCATAAGGGTCCGGCAGGGATTGAATTACCGCCTGGGACAGATACCGGTCTCGTTTCTTCTTGTCGATGGAATACAGTGATTTGTCCCGTATGGATTTCTGCATCTTGTAGTACTTTCCGTACTGTGCGTCCAAATCCTTGTAGTAATTGATTTTCCCAGCGGATAGAACTCCCGCGCCTCGGATTCCGTACACGAACGCGAACCCCAGCATTAATGCGGTCACCATTCCCAGGAGGAAGGAAACCATTATTTTTTTTCGTTCATCTCGCATTGCTTTCCGTTCCTCTCCGTCGTTTTTCTATCCCACAAAATCTTCCGTCGGTGCCATCTCCGTCACCATCAGCTGCACTTTCCGGGTATCCCGCCAGGTATTGATATCCAGCGTCCCGTACACATCCAGAAATTCATGGTTCTGCATCATATTGAAGTACCGCTTGGCATCGTGGAAAAGGACACAGTCCAGATCCCCGATCTGAAAGCGGGCGTATTTCGTATCGTTTTTCAAAAAATGCCAATTCTCCGGCATCACGTAGGTAATCCGGAACTTCGGTGCCTCGTTGTCCTTTCCGCAAGGCTCAAAGCATCTCAGTGCTTCCGCCAGCTCCAGGCTCACTTCATCCGGCTCCAAATCCAAATCGTACGTAATCTCGTCTTCGAACAAAGCGGGATCCTTCTCCAGCATCTCTGCCAAATCCCGATTCAGATTCTGACGCAGGGATTCAATCCGATCCGGCTCCACCGTAAAACCACAAGCCGCCTTATGCCCGCCGAACCGCAGGAAGCAGTCCCGGTACCGGTTCAGCATCTCGTAAATATCCACCTTGTTCACCGACCGCCCGGTTCCCTTGTATTCATCCCCATTCGGCGCCACAATCACCGTCGGCCGCTTCGCTTCTTCTTTGATTTTTCCTGCCACAATTCCGAGGATACCCTCGTGCACATCCTTCGCTTCAATCAGCAGAAAATTTCCCTTCCGATACTCCTGTCGCGCCTTTACGATGCACTGCCGATAGGCCTCTTCCTGCCACTGCTTCCGCAAATTGTTTCGTTCAATCATGGTTCGGCAATAGTTCTCGATTTCGTCCGGCTTCTCTGCCAAAAATAGTTTTACGCCCAGGTCTGCATCTCCCACTCGTCCTGCTGCATTAATTCGCGGGGCGATTCCGAAGGACACGTTGGTGGCCGTCAAGTTCCGGCAGTCCAGCCCCGACAGCTCGATGAGCCGGCGAAGTCCCGGATTCCGGCATCCCCGGTTAATCCACTTCAATCCATACTTCACGAAGGATCGGTTCTCGTCCAGCAACGGCATGATATCCGCGATGGTTCCGATAGCCACAAATTCCAGCACTTCGGAAATCACCCGGCGGGGAATCTCCCGCTTCCGGCTGACCGCCAGGCCCAGCTTATAGGCCACGCCCACGCCGGCCAGACCTTTAAACGGATAGGTGTCTCCCGGTGCCCGCGGATTGATGATCAATTCGTTCACCGGTTCATCCTTCATGTTGTGGTGATCCGTCACCACCATGTCAATGCCTAGGCTCCGGGCATAGGCAATTTCATTCGGCGAAGAAGAACCGCAGTCCACCGTGACGATGAACTCACCCCCCTCTTCCCGAATTCGGTCGATGGATTCGTTATGAAGACCGTATCCCTCGGCAATCCGGGACGGGATGTAGTAGGTAATATTGTCCGTCAGACACCGCAGTATTTTGAGCAGCACAACCGTGGAGGTAACGCCGTCGGCATCATAATCTCCGTAGATAACGATTCTCTTTCCCGCATCGATGGCCTGTAGAAGCCGATCCACTCCCTTATCCATATTGGTGAGAAGGGTCGGCGCATAAGCCAGCTTTGGGGTTTCCGCCAGAAATTCCGCCTGGGTTTCCGCCCCGGTAATGCCTCTTTTTTCCAGTATCTCTCTGATGATCTCCTGATTCGGGTTCATTTATTCTCCATTGGTATTAATAAATGCTCTTCGGATCCACGAAACTGCCGTTCTTCAGCAAGCTGTAGTGCAGGTGCGGTCCGGTGGACCAGCCCGTGCTTCCTACGTAGGCCACCACCTGTCCCTTCTTCACGTAAGCCCCCTGGGACACCGCAAAACCGGACAGATGTCCGTACAAGGTCGTGTATCCGTTTCCAATATAAATCTGCATGCAGTTTCCGTAGCCGCCATAGGAGGAAGCCATGGTCACCACGCCGCTTCCCGCCGCATAGACCGGAGTTCCGGTGGATGCCGCGATATCGTATCCGCTGTGGTAGGTCCGCGTTCCGAAAATCGGGTGAGTTCTCCATCCGTAGTAAGAGGTCAGCGGACCGTTACACGGCCATACGTAGCCGCCGGAATTAGTCGGCGCCTTCTTGTTGTGCTTCTGCAGGAGCCGTTCTGCCTCCGCCTGCTTTCTCCGGGCTTCTGCCGCCAGGGATTCCGCTTGAGACTGCAGGTTCTCCTGCTGCTTCCGGTACGCACCGGCCTGATCTTTGTATTTTTCCTTCAGGGCTTCCAGGTCTTTCTTCTCCTGAACCAGTTTCGCCTCTTCCGCTTCCTGCTGTTTCTTTAGCTTATTGATTTTCTTGTATTCCACCCGAAGCTTCCGCAGAAGGCTCTGGTCGCTGTGCAGCAGCTTCTGCACCATGGACATGTTGGTAATCAGTTCGTCAATGCTGTTGGAATTCAGGATGACGTCCACATATCCCACCGTTCCGGTTTTGTACATGGCCACCAGCCGGGAATTCAAATTCTTCTCCTGCTTCTTCACCTGAGCCTGCTTCTTCGCCAGTTTTTTCTTGGTCTTGGCCAACTTGGCTTCCGCTGTCGCGATTTCAGTCTGCTTTTTTTCAATCGCGGTCACCGCTTCTTCCAGCTTATCTTCTGCCGCATCTGCCTTCTTGCCCGCTTCTTCCGCCTGACGAGAGGCTTCTTCCGACTGCTGCTGCTTGTCCTTCGCTTCCTTCTTGGCTTCCGCCGCTTTTCCGCCATAGACGGACACTGCAGAGGCAAAAACAAGAATTCCGCAGAGCAGCAAGCTGAGGCCTCGTCTAAGTTTTCTTTGATTTCTCATCATACGCATCCGTCCCTCCTACTTATCCAAGAACTTTCGGATGGAAATGATACTGCCGCAGGTACCGATTCCCACGCCCAGTGTCAGGAATATAATCAGCAAATTCGGCATCAGGTATTTCGCAGAAATCACCGGTACCGACAACACCCGAAGGATGTCCGGTCCGATGCTCTTCACAAAACGAATATAAAGTGCGCCCAGAATCCCGGTAGCTACTGCCGCAGAGACGGTACCCAGGATGATTCCTTCCAGCACGAACGGCGCCCGAACAAACCAGTCCGTCGCTCCCAGGTATTTCATAATTCCGATTTCCTTCGCCCGGTTGAACACCGTGAGCTTGATGGTGTTGGCCACCAGGATGACGGAAACCACGATGAGGAATGCCATCATCACGATGGAGCCCACCTCCACCGCACGGGTAATCTTGCTCAGCTTCTCCACCGTATCCTGATAGTATTTAATATCGCTGACGCCGGCAATTTCCGGTGCTTCCTTTGAAACCCGGTCGGCGCTGGCCTTGTCATTGACGTAGACCATATAGGAATTCGGCAGCGGATTCTGCTGCAGGTTGTCCAGCAAATAAGCGTTGTCTCCCCACCGTTCCTTCATGATTTTCATGGCATCCGCCTTGGAACGGTACTTCACGCTGCCGACGCCCTGAATGGCTTCCAGGTTCTTTCCCACGGTTTCGTTCTTCGCATCGTCATTGGCATCATCCAAATATACCTCGATGACGTTGTAGTCCTGCTGAATCACTTCCGCGAATAAATCCACATTTACAAACGTGGAGAAGAAAAGGCCCAGAATCAGCATCATGGCCGTAATCGCCAGCGTTGCCGTAAAGCTCATTCCCCGGTTGCGAAAGACCTGTGAAAATGCTTGTTTTATGGTATATCCTATTCTAGAAAACATATGGAGATTCGTCCTCCTTTGTACTGATTTCATACAGGTGCTCCGGAGTGATTCCATAGGTTCCCTGCTCGTCCCGAACAATCTGACCGTCCTTGATGGCCACCACTCGCTTGTTCATCTGATCCACGATATCCTTGGCATGGGTCACCATCAGAATGGTGGTGCCCCGCACGTTAATCTTCTCCAGCAGCTGCATGATTTCCATCGCCGTTACCGGATCCAGATTTCCCGTCGGCTCGTCGGCAATCAGCAGCTTCGGGTTGTTCACGATGGCGCGGGCGATGCCCACTCTCTGCTGCTCGCCGGCGGAAAGTTCGCTGGGATACCGGTCCGCTTTGTCGGCGATGCCCACCAGGTCCAAAGCGAACGGAACTTCCTTCCGAATCACCTTCTTTTTCTTATGCCGCACTTCCATGGCGAACGCCACGTTCTCGTAGACGGTTTTCTTCTCCAACAGACGGAAATCCTGGAAAACCATTCCGATCTGCTGCCGCAGCTCCGGAATCTCCCGGTGGGTCATCCGTGTAACATCTCGGCCCCCGACCAAAATCGTGCCGCTGTCCGCCTCGATTTCCTTCAGAATCAGGCGTACAAAGGTGGTTTTTCCCGCACCGCTGGGTCCTACCAGGAATACGAAATCCCCCTTTTCAATGTGCACCGTGGCATCCTTCAATCCCACGTTGGTTCCGTAATTCTTGTTTACTTTATTAAAAACGATCATTCTTCCTCCTTATTTTCAGACACACGTATGTATTATAACATAAACCGGCGTCAGAATCATTTCACCGGAGCTGTACCCTCCTCTGGCACGTCAGCCTTTCGGCATCCGGAATTTCTCCGCCGGATGTCCGCCTGCACTAATTTGTAAATGGCTGAGAACAGCGGAATGAAGAACAGCATTCCCAAAATACCGAAGGCACTGCCGCCGATAGTCACCGCCGCCAGCACCCAGATTCCCGGAAGGCCGATGGAACCCCCCACGATCCTCGGATAAGTCACGTTATTGTCAATCTGCTGCACTACCAGGAACAGAATCAGGAAAACAATCGCCTTGGTGACAGACACGGAAAGAATCAGGACAAACCCCACTACCGCACCGATCAGCGCGCCCACAATCGGCACCAGCGCCAGCACCGTAACGATAACGGCAATCATTCCCGCATACGGCATCCGGAAAATCATCATGGCGATGGCCAGCATAATGCCCAGCACGCAAGCATCCTTCACCTGTCCCACGATAAAGCTGCGGAAGCTGTTGTTCAATACGTCCAGCACCTCAAACAATTTCGATTCTGCCGCCGGGCAATACGTGTGAACGACCCGGCGAAACTGGCTTCCGTACTTCTCCTTGCCGCTCAGCAAATAGAATGAAAAGAACAATCCGATAAAGAGGGTTGCCGCCACTCCGGTCACCTTCTGAAGCACTCCGGTGACGTTATCCAGCCAGCCGATATTGCCGCTCTGCAGAATATGAATCGCTTTCTGAACCAGCTCTCCATTGAGCTGCATTCCCGACACGCTTTGCTCCAGCATCGCACCGTATTTCGCCAGAGCCGGAACCGATTTCAACAAGTGGACCACCTGATCGATGGCCGCTCCGCTTCGGGCAATCAGCAGGGATACGCAGGTGGAAAGCTGGGGTACTAAGATACCGATAATGCCGGCGATAATCAGCACCAAAAGAAGGTAGGCGCAGATGATGCACACCGTCCGCTTTGCCCGCTGTGCACGCCGCCCCCGAAGGACCCGATCGTAATTTTTCTCAAAGAATCCCATGAGAATATTCACCGCATAGGCGATTATTCCTCCCACAATCAGCGGAACCATTGCGTTTCCGAACATCACCAGAACCTTCTCCATGCGGGACCAGTAATATGTCAAAAGGTATAGGATAAACACGGTAAGCCCCAGACGGAAATAGACATTTCCGGTTAGCGTCTGAAATTTCGTTTTCTTTTCTTCTTTCATCAATATCGTCTCTTTCTCTATATCTAATTTATATGTGTGCAACTATATCACAGCCGGTATGGAACTTCAACCGGACGACCGAAATCATCCGGTCCAAATTGGTACCGTAAGCGGGCTTTTATAAACCATACATATATTTTCCTCCCAATCTTATTTCTGCAGTGAAAAAGCCCCCGGAAGCAATTCCGAAAGAGGATAGCTTTTCAAGTGTTCCTCATCTTTACCGGTAATCACGCGCAAATCCGGTTCAAATTCCATCAAGACCTGGCGGCAGATTCCACACGGCATCGCCTCTCCCACTGATGATGCGATAGCCAATGTTCGGAACTTCCTTTCTCCTTCCGAAACGGCCTTTGCCACCGCGCCTCGCTCAGCACAAAGGGTTGCCCCGAAGGAGGCATTTTCCACATTAACGCCGGTATATACTTTTCCGCTTTGGGTCAGCAGTGCGGCACCCACTTGGAATCCGGAATAGGGTGCATAGGCATTTTCCTTCACATCATTGGCAATCCGATACAGTTCTTTCTCATTCATATCCGTCCGTCTCCCTTCACCCGGAATCGATTTCATTTCATTCACGGAACTTTATTATATCATCTGAATCAACGATAAAAAAAAAGATACCGTGAACTTTTCACGGTATCTTTTGAAATTCATTTTGATTCTAAAACATCAATTACTCGATGATTTCAGTTACAACGCCGGAACCTACGGTTCTTCCGCCTTCTCTGATAGCGAATCTCAGTCCTTCTTCGATAGCAATCGGAGTGATCAGGGAGATATTCATTACTACGTTATCTCCAGGCATGCACATCTCAGTGCCTTCCGGCAGCTGCAGATCTCCGGTTACGTCAGTTGTTCTGAAATAGAACTGCGGTCTGTATCCATTGAAGAACGGAGTGTGTCTGCCACCCTCTTCCTTCTTCAGTACGTATACCTGACCCTTGAACTTGGTG
>NZ_JAQXUZ010000012.1:0-27939 GCF_029224645.1 Mogibacterium kristiansenii | reverse complement strand
GTCCCGTGCCCATTGCTGATGCTGAATTTTGACCATTTCGTTCATTTATTTCCTCCCATACTAAAAATCCTTGAAAACCCGTATATGGTATTTTACGGTTTTTCAAGGATTCAGGGAAGGCACGGGTGGTTTACCGGTTACCTTCATGTGTGCCAAGATAGTGGCTTTTTCCGGGAATAATTCCTTATTTTAGATTGAACCTTTATAGAATCTTAATACAGAAACAGAGACTCTTATACCATCTTTGAAAGCAACTGTATATAATAAAAACAATTCAAAGGCAGCATTATTTTAGAATCAATAATAAGGAGTTCTGATCGTTTATGCCAAAAAAAACATATAAGAAAAAGCATCTAACATCATTTCAGTTAATAATTCTGGGGTTTGCAGGAGTGATACTTTTGGGAACCGTTTTGCTGATGCTTCCATGTTCCACTTTGGATAAAGTACCAACTCCATTTCATGAGGCCCTTTTTACAGCCACTTCGGCAGTATGTGTGACAGGTCTTGTGCTGAAGGATACCGGAAGCTACTGGTCCATGGCAGGACAGACGATTATTCTTGCACTTATACAAATTGGTGGGCTCGGCGTGATAACAGTGGCAGCATCTTTTTCCCTTCTTTCCGGAGAAAGAATATCTCTTATGAAAAGAAGCACCATGCAGGATGCGATATCAGCGCCTAAAGTTGGCGGAATTGTCAGATTAACGAGATTTATTATAAAGGGGACATTTCTGATGGAAGCGGCAGGGGCGCTGTTGTTACTGCCGGTTTTTTTACCGGAATATGGTGGAAAAGGAATCTGGATGGCAGTCTTTCATTCAATCTCTGCTTTTTGTAATGCCGGGTTTGATATTCTGGGAACGGCCGACGATCCATTTCCTTCCTTAATCGGGTATTCCGGAAATGTCCTTGTAAATGTTGTAATTATGCTGTTGATTATTGTAGGGGGAATTGGTTTCCTCACCTGGGATGATATTTATACGAATAAACTGAACTTTCAACGTTACCGTATGCAAAGCAAGATTATTCTGATAACTTCTGCAGGTCTGATTCTATTTCCTACCATTTTTTTCTTCGTCTGTGATTTGAATGATTTATCCGCAGGGAAACGCTTGTTAGCTGCGTTGTTCCAATCGGTAACGACAAGAACCGCAGGATTTAATACGATAAATATTTCAGATATGAGTGCGGCGTCACAAACGGTTATGATTCTGTTGATGCTGGTCGGTGGTTCGCCGGGTTCTACAGCCGGTGGAATGAAAACGACAACCTTTGCGGTGCTTATTTTAAATGCAATTGCCACATTTCGAAGTCAGGAAAATGCAGGGGCTTTTGGACGAAGATTGGAATATAATGTGATAAAAAATGCAGCAACGATAGCGATGCTTTATTTTATCCTGTTTTTTTGTGGCGGAATCGCAATCAGTGTATATGAAGGTTTTCCGCTTCTGGATTGTCTGTATGAAGCGGCTTCTGCTGTAGACACGGTAGGGCTGACCCTGGGGCTTACCCCGAGGCTTCATGTTTTTTCACAAACTGTGCTGATTATATTGATGTATTTGGGACGTGTGGGCGGTCTAACATTAATTTATGCGGTGTTTTCCGGAGGAAACAATTGGAATGCAAAGCTGCCTATGGAGAAGATTATAGTTGGATAAGAAGGAGAAAGAATTATGAAGAACGTATTGCTTGTTGGACTTGGAAGGTTTGGAAAAAATATTGCTGTGCAGTTAAGCCAAATGGGACATGAAATTATGGCGGTTGACTGGAATGAAGAAAGGGTGAACAAAGTGCTGCCATTTGTGACCAATGCACAGATCGGTGACAGCACGAATGCAGAATTTTTACAATCCCTTGGGATTGGCAACTATGATATCTGTTTTGTGACCATTGGGGGAAGTTTCCAGAATTCCCTTGAAACAACGTTACTTCTAAAAAAGTTGGGAGCAAAACTGATAATCTCCAGGGCGGAGCGTGGTGTCCAGGAAGAATTTCTTTTACGCAATGGTGCCGACAAAGTGGTCTATCCCGAAAAACAGGTTGCAAAATGGGCCGCTATCCGGTACACGGATGACCATATCCTTGACTATATGGAGGTGGATGCATCTCATGCAATCTTTGAGGTAGAAGTACCGGCAAGATGGGTTGGAAAGACAATAGGTGAGCTGGATATAAGGAAACGTTACAACATTAATATCCTGGCGGTAAAGGGTGAAAGAACATTCAATGCTGCAATTTCCACGGATACAACTTTTACAGAGACGGACAAATTGCTGGTACTGGGAGAATACAAGGCACTTCAGAAGTGCGTCCGTATATAATTAAACTGCCGGAGTGACGAACAAAGAGGTTCCTGAGTGTAAAAGTCAATACAAAGAGGCAGACCGCATTTTGACCATAACACAGTCGCATGATATAATTTCCAAACAGCAGAAAAAGGGGATAGTCAAGATGAATCAGAAAATGGAAGATGATACTCAAAAGGCGGACGACCATATCCTTGTCTGTCTGTCTGCAGCACCCTCGAACTTAAAAATAATAGCTGCCGCGGCAAAGATGGCTAATGCGCTGCAGGCTCGTTTTACAGCTCTGTATGTGCAGGCCGGTACAAAAGCAGAAGCCATGGATAAGGAAAAGCTGGAAGAACATATCCGGTATGCGGAAAATCTAGGGGCAGAAATCGTAATGACCCATGGGGAAAACGTGCCCATGCAGATTGCGGAGTATGCCAGACTTTCTCATGTTACAATGATTGTTATCGGACAAAGCAATGCCGGACGAAATCACTTTTTCAGCAAATCCACTCTGACGGAAAAGTTAATTAAAATTGTATCGGACATTGATATCCATCTTATTCAGGATGCGGAAAAAAATAAAACCTATTCGAAACGGTCCGTTACAGGAGCTACGGAGAAACCATCTGCAAAAGACTATTTCCTGACAGCTTTTATATTTGCAGTATGCACTTTAATCGGTTTGTTATTCCAAAAGCTGAATTTTGCGGATATAAATATCGTAACTATATACATTTTTGGGGTTTTACTTACTTCAATTGTGACAGATGGATATCTTTGCAGCATAGCCGGATCATTTTTAAGCGTGTTCTTATTTTGTTTTTTTCTCACAGAGCCGAGAATGTCTTTTCAGACGTATGCGGTAGGATATCCGGTAACATTTCTTATCATGCTTATTTCGTCCGTGCTTACCGGAACACTTGCAGCAAAGCTGAAAGCACATGCAAAACTTTCCGCACAGCTTGCCTTTCGTACACAAGTTCTGTTTGACACAGACTGCCTACTGCAAAGGGAAAAAGGAGAAACGGAGATTCTTGGAGTTACCTGTACACAGCTGATTCGTTTATTAAACCGCAGTATTACAGCATATATTGTGAAAGATGGAACTTTATCAGAGGGGAAACTTTTCCCCGGGGAAAAAGAAGATACTGAAGATTTTTTAACACAAGAAGAGCAGAATGTGGCTCGATGGGTCTATGAAAACAGGCGGCGTGCCGGTGCATCCACACAACATTTTCCCCAGGCCAAATGTTTATATCTTGCAATCCGAAGCGGGAATAATGTTTATGGCGTAATTGGGATACCGATGCAAAAGGAAAAGCAGGATTCTTTTGAATACAGTATCCTGCTTTCTGTGATAAATGAGTGTGCGCTTGCCATGGAGAATGCACGAAATGCTATTGAAAAAGAGAAAAATGCAGTTTTGGCCAAAAATGAGCAGCTCCGTGCAGATCTTCTTCGGGCAATCTCTCATGATCTTCGGACTCCCCTCTGCTCCATTTCCGGCAATGCAGATATGCTTCTTAACAATAGCGACCGCCTGGATGGAGTTACAAAGAATCAGATTTATACTGATATCTATGATGATTCAGTATGGCTAATCGGAGTTGTGGAGAACCTGCTTTCCATTACCAGGCTGAATGATGGAAGACTGAAATTTAAGTTCACAGATCAGCTTTTGGATGAGGTGATTGCAGAGGCACTTCGGCATATCAGCAGGAAACATGATGATTATAAAATTGTGGTAGATTGTGAAGAGCTGGTTCTTGCATGTATGGACGTCCGCCTTATTATACAGGTTCTAGTGAATTTAATAGATAATGCCATAAAGTATACTCCGCCGGGTTCTGTAATCAGTATTCGGGCAAAGAAATCCGGTGGGAAAGCGCAGATAAGCGTGGAAGATAACGGCCCCGGAATTCCGAAAGAAATGAAGCCGCATATTTTTGAGATGTTTTATACAGGGAAAACAACGGTGGCGGATAGCCATCGGAGTCTGGGACTTGGTTTGGCACTTTGCCTCTCTATTATAGAAGCACATGACGGAACACTGATTCTGACGGACCGTAATCCGCATGGATGCAATTTTACTTTTACTTTACCATTAAGCGAGGTGACATTAAATGAATAAGACAGTAATTCTTGTGGTGGAGGATGACAGACCCATACGAAGCCTGATTGTCACTGCATTAAAAACACATGACTATAAGTACCTTGCGGCAGAAAACGGATCTTCGGCTATTTTGGAGGCTTCCTCCCACAATCCGGATATTGTTCTGCTGGATCTCGGCCTTCCGGATATGGAAGGAGTGGAGGTAATAAAGAAAGTACGTACCTGGTCCAACATGCCGATTATTGTAATCAGCGCCAGAAGTGAGGATACGGACAAAATAGAGGCTCTGGATGCAGGCGCTGATGATTATATTACAAAACCATTCTCTGTGGAGGAATTACTTGCACGTATCCGTGTCACACAAAGAAGGCTTGCCATAACACAGGCGGGGGAACAGGTAGAGACTTCGGTTTTTGAAAATGGTGAATTAGAAATAGATTATACGGCCGGCTGCACATATCTGAAGGGAGAAGGACTGCATTTGACCCCCATTGAATATAAACTGCTCTGCCTCCTGTCCCGTAATGTGGGAAAGGTCCTGACGCATACGTATATTACCCAGCAGATTTGGGGGCGGTGTTCGGAAAACGATGTTGCCTCACTTCGGGTTTTTATGGCAACGCTTCGAAAAAAACTGGAACCTGAGAAAAATGGGGTGCATTACATACAGACTCATATTGGTATTGGATATCGTATGCTTAGAATTGAAAAAAATGAGCAGGAGACTAACATCTAGTGGTTAGTCTCCTGCTTAATTATATGTCCAAACTTTACTTCAATTAATTCGGCATGATGCTTTCGCCGCGGCATTCATCGATGTAGGTGCGGATAATCTTTACCGCACCGTCAATGCCGGACTGGCTGGTGTTGATCAGAAGGTCGTAGGAATCTCGAGCACCCCACTTCATATCTGTGTAGTATTCGTAGTATCTCTTCCGCTGTTTGTCCATCTGTTTTACGATTTTTTCCATGGATGACGGAGTCATCTTCGCCGCATCTTCCGGCTTTAGCAGGGCCATTTTACGCTTTACCCGATCCTCCATCGGTGCGAACAGGAAGATGCTGACATGGGACTGATCGCTGAGGATGTAGTCCGCAGCTCGGCCCACGATGACACAGCTTTCTTTAGAGGCGATATCTCGAATTAGCTTGTACTCCTCGGCCTGAATGCGGTCGTATGGAGATGGCTGATACATTTCCATTCCGGAGAACATGGCGCCGGAAACGAAATCCGGAGCTTTCTCTTCATTATCCTTCACGTAGTCTGCGTGAAAACCGGTTTTCTTCACGGCCATATCTACAAATTCGTGATCGTAGAATGAAATACCCAGTTCCGACGCCAGTCTGCGGCCCACTTCGTGTCCGCCGCTACCGAACTGGCGACCGATGGTTACGATGATTTTATTCTGTGTCATAGCGATGACCTCCTATCCTTTAGTTAGAATTATTATACCACAATTGGAATGAATTCATAAGAGCTTTGGCGTTATTCCTTTAACGATTCGATGAATTTCTCCACAGCATCTTCGTTCGGCATCAGCGCCCGGGCCTGATCCGGTCTGCCGCCGCCTCGGCCGCCTAAGGATTTCGCATGTTCTTTTACCAGGGCGCCGCAGTTTCGGCTTCCGTCGGAGAAGAGCAGGACGGTATGGCTGGGCCGGTGTACCAGCGCCATGAGGGCCGGTGCGGCCTCATCTTCCATGATGGCAAAACCGAGCTTTAGCAGGTCGTCCGGGGATACCAGAGTAAAAGAATCTTGATAGAAGTCCGGCGTGTCCCGATGGAGCAGGGAGGTGATTCGCGCCATCTCCCGATCCCGGTAGTACTGGCGAAGGCCGGTGCAGTCTTGACGGAGCTCGGCTTCTTTTTCATCCCGAATATCCATCTTCTGAAGCAGGTCGTGGCTGCCGGCGGAGAAGCGTTCCTGAACGGAGCGGAGAAGTGTATCGTCGGACTGCATGCTTTCCAATGCTCGGTCGCCGCATTCGAAATAGATGCGGTTCATTCCCTTATTGGGTTCGAATTTGTGAATCCGGATCAGTCCCACTTCACCGGTGCGGTGAAAGTGGGTGCCGCAGCAAGCGACGCAGTCGTGCGGGGATTCCAAATCGCCGATGGTGACGATGGTAATTTCACCGTCTTGGGTGACCGGTTTCCGGGTTGGCATGACAGAAGCTTCTTCCCGGTTCGGGAAGGTGGATACGGTCACCGGAAGGTTTGCCCAGATTACTTCGTTGGCCAGTTTTTCTGCGGCCCGAACCTGCTCTTCCGTCAGCTTCTTTCCGTCGTAGTCCATATCGATGGTAACGTATTCTCCGCCCATGTGGAATCCTTTGTTGGCTCCGCCGAAGAGCTGAATGAACGCACCGGTGAGAATATGCTCGCCGGTATGGCGCTGGGTATTTACGCGGCGGCGGTCTTCGTTCAGTTTCTGGGTGACGGTCATGCCGACCTGCAGGGCATCAGTCTCGGAGGGGTCAATCTCGATGGTGTGAGAAATAATTCCGCTTTCCTTATCTTCCTGAACATCGACGACGGAAACGGATGTGCCGTCCGGGGTCACAATTGTACCTGTGTCGCAAGGCTGACCTCCGCCCGTAGGGAAGAAAACGGTTCGGTCCATGATAATCCGGGTGCTTTTGCCGTCATTTTGAATAGCTTCAATTCGGCCGTTCAGCTCGTGGCAGTCGACGTCGTGCTGATAATATTTTTCTGTTGTCATAATAACCTCCTGCATCCGTTTTCTTCTGTGGAGAGAAGAAAATAACGGATTAATATCGTCTAAATTGTGGAAAACTTTTCATTAGAAATAGTGTGAAACATGTGAAACATTTGAAATACAAGGAAATAAAAATATATAAAGTTTCCAACATGCCAATGTGCAATAAATTGTATACAATTTTTCCGAATCCTGTGGAAAAAATCGTATCCCTTGAAATCAAGCACTTTACAAAGTGTTGATAAGTGTTTACCGGAGAATATCCTCAAAGGTGGCTCCAGGCATTTCGCAGAATGTCTGGAACACCTGAGAGTCGAATTTGTACCTTCCGGTGAGTTCCAGATTTCCGGAAATGAAGGTCGCTGCGAGATCCATTTCCATGGAAGAAATTTTCATCACTTCCGAGCTCATGATGACCAGTTCGTCGGCACGGGTAATCAGATATGCACCGTATACGTCGTTGTTCATGTAATAGTTTGACGTGTCCACGTGGGTATTGTCGTTGTTGTACAGAAGATAGAGAATCCCGTTGGGAACCGGGGAAATCTGTGAATCCGATGCCATCATGGAGCGGTCCAGGTCGAAGTGCTCCGGATCTTTGACAATCTTGTACGCGGAAACGTATTCCGGACGCCGCATCTGCATTGCCATCTCGATTTCCGAGAAACGATTGAAATAGGTACATTCCATCGAAGATACCAACGCCATCCGCTTTCCCTTCGTCATGTCCAGCCGGAGAATCAAGCGTGCGTAGAAGTATCCGTCATCGGCTTCCATTTGAGAGGTGCAGAAGAATTCTCCGGGCGCCTTTCCCTTTGTTGTTCGGTTGTGAATCAAGGTCATCATTCGGTACTGCCATTTCGGAATGCTCTGAAGCATTTCCGGTGTCATCGTGGAGAGCACCGAAGCGCCGATGTAATCTTTATCGCACATCCGCATGACGAAGTAGTTGATGGTTTCATACATGGAGACGTTTTTGAGGCAGACTGCTCGGGTGGCCTCTTCTGGTGTCCACTCTTCGTATTCCGAATCTTCTTTGGCTGCCTCCAGCATGAGGCGAATTCTTTTTAGCGTATCCCTACGGAACTCCTGAATGTCCACATCGTGGTAGTGGAAGTATCCCTTATTGGTTTCGATGACCATTTCAATCAGTCGAACGGCCGCTCCAAGGGAGATGGAGATTTCTCTGCCTCCCAGACTTTCGGAGACTCGCTTCCACTGTTCCTGACACTCGTACCGACTGTGGAGCATGCTCACCTCCGCCATGGTCGGGTCGGTGAAGTATTCCAGGTAATCGTCGATGCCGTATTCGGAAAAATCCAGATGCAGAATCTGGTAAATTTTGCTGCGTCCGGATTTCCAGGTAATTTTCATGGCGATAACGCCCATAAGGCGGGTGTCTGTGGCCACACAGCTGTCCCATTTGCAGTCTTTGAAATGATTGTAGAGGAAGGATTGTTTTCCTTCCACCGCATATAGTTCATTCATTGGCTTTTTAAACCCTTTCTTATATCATTTTGCATATTATGCTATTATACACTATTCTCAAAGAAAGTATCAATAAAAAGCAGGGGGAATTCCCTTGACATACCGGCATAAATGATTATAATGACCATAGACTAATCCTTATTACGAGCGAGGTAGGGAATGGGCCCGATGAACTCGCGGCAACCTCGGCAATAACAGTCGAAGGTGCCAAATCCCACAGTTCCCCGGAGAACCGGCGGAATCTGGAAGATAAGGAGAGTGGAAGCTCTCTTTGTTTGGAGAGCGTTTTTTTTATCCATTATTACTGAACATACGGATATTTGGACCCATGACAAATATTCAGGAGATACAAAGGAGATTGTGATGAAAAAGCTTTTTACCTCTGAATCCGTTACCGAAGGACATCCGGATAAAGTCTGCGACCAGATTTCCGATGCCATCCTGGATGCTATTCTGAAAGAAGACCCTCGGGCACACGTTGCATGCGAGACCGTGGTAAAGACCGGTTTCGTAATGGTATTCGGTGAGATTTCCACCACCTGCACCGCCGATGTAGAAGGCATTGTTCGGAAGGTGGTTACCGATATCGGTTACGACTGCAGCGATGTATGCTTCGATGGAAACACTTGTGCCGTTCTTGTTGCGATTGAAGAGCAGTCCCCGGACATCGCACAGGGTGTAGACGAGGCATTGGAAGTGAAAGAAGGAAAGAGCAGTGATGAGGACGCTCTTACCGGCGCCGGAGACCAGGGCATGATGTTCGGTTTTGCCTGCGACGAAACCGAAGAACTGATGCCGATGCCGATTGCACTGGCTCATATGTTGGCGCTGCAGCTGGCAAAGGTTCGGAAAGACGGAACTCTGAGCTACCTCCGTCCGGACGGAAAGACCCAGGTTACCGTAGAATATGATGACGACCGCGTGGTTCGAATTGACACCGTGGTTATTTCCACACAGCACGACCCGGACGTATCCCTGGAGCAGATCCGGAAGGATATGATTGAGTACGTGGTAAAACCGGTTCTGCCGATGGAATACATCGACGAGGATACCAAGTACTTCGTGAATCCGACCGGACGCTTTGTTATCGGCGGACCGAAGGGCGACTCCGGTCTTACCGGCCGTAAAATCATCGTGGATACATACGGCGGATATGCCAGCCACGGCGGCGGTGCGTTCTCCGGAAAGGACCCGACGAAGGTGGACCGCAGCGGTGCGTACATGGCTCGTTACATTGCAAAGAACATCGTGGCAGCCGGACTGGCGCGCAAGGTGGAAATCGAGCTGGCATACGCCATCGGCGTAGCGGAGCCGGTATCCGTCTACGCGAATACCTACGGAACCGGAATCATCTCCGACGAGGACATCGTGAAGATCGTTCGCGAGCATTTCGACATGAGACCGGGTGCCATCATAAAGACACTGGATCTCTTGCGCCCGCAATACAGACAGCTGGCGGCTTACGGACACTTCGGCCGGACCAAGCTGGGCGTTCGCTGGGAGGACACGGACCGGGCAGAGGTGCTGAAGAAGGCGGCAGAAGCTTACAAATAGAATGCGGCATTGCCGGTAAAAACAGCATCGGTGAATCCTGTTTTTACGGGAAGCGCGAATGAAAACGAAAGGCGTGAGTCACCCATGGGGCTTGCGCCTTTTGAAGTAGAAACGGACGATACTATGAAAAAATCATTTGACATTTGCATTATCGGTGCCGGCGCGTCCGGTATGGCAGCGGCTCTGGAGGCGGCGGAGGTGAATCCGGCGGCTCGAATCCTGGTAGTGGAGAAGAACGACCGGCCGGGGCGGAAAATCCGCGCCACGGGCAACGGACGATGCAATATTTCCAACGAAAAAGCGAAGGACAGCCGGCAGGCGGTGCAGCTTCTGGAGAAATGGGGCATTGCGGTTCGGACGCTGGATTCCGGCCTCATGTACCCCTACTCCGAATCCGCCGGGGACGTGGCGGACCTCCTGGCAATGGAGGTGAAGACCCGGGGCGTGTCCCTTTGGACCGACACCGTCATAAAAGAAATTTCGCCGCGTCCGGAAACGTCCGATTTTCTCCTGACGGTGGAAACTGCCGACTCCACGAAACGCATCACCGCATCCAAGGTCATCGCAGCGGTCGGCGGAAAAGCCGGCCCGCATTACGGAACCACAGGGGACGGATACAAAATGATGCGGAATTTGGGACATACGGTGACGGCACCGGTTCCCATCCTCACGCCGGTGGAGTGCAAGGGAGACGGCTGCAATTTAATTGGGGGAACCCGTGCTAAAGGAACGGTCACGCTGAAAGAGCACCGGGGAGAAGACTGGAAGAAGGTTTTTGAAGAGTCGGGAGAGATTCAGTTCACGTCCTTCGGGATTTCCGGAATCTGTGTCTTCAACATGACCCGGTACATGCGGTTCAAGCCGGGAAGGGGCATCGATGATTTTCGAATCGAAGTCGACCTGTGCCCGGAACGGAATTTGATGGATTACATCGCGGATCGGAAAGCGCGCACGCCGGAGCTGAACGTGGGATGGCTCCTTACCTCTGTTTTGAAGGAAAAGTTGGCCGCCTACGTCTTGGCGAGATCCGAAATCGACACGGCTAAGACCATTGGGGAACTGACGGAAGCGGAATGCCGTACCATCTGTGCTCAGGTGCATGGGCTGGCGTTTCAACCCACCGGGGTCCGGGGATGGAAGGAAGCGCAGTGCACATCCGGCGGCGTGGTACTTTCGGAATTGGATGAAAAAACCGGAGAGTCCAAGCTCTGCCCGGGGTTGTACATCGCCGGGGAACTGCAAGATTATGACGGCCCGTGCGGCGGATACAATTTGAATCACGCTTGGCTGACCGGCAGCGCCGCCGGAAGGGATGCCGGGGGAAAGTGCAGGATAAATGGAAAATAGAAGGGGATATAGAGAATGTATCATTATAGAGTGAACCAGATAAAATTAGCCATCGGAGAACCCAAGGACCGAATCCCGGGGCGAATCGGGAAGATGCTGGGAATTTCTTCGGATGTGATTCAGAAATACGACATCCGTCGGGAGTCTATCGATGCCCGGAACAAGTCGGACATCCGTCTGGTCTATACGGTGGATTTTTTTACCCGAAAACCCGTTCGGCGTAAGAACAAAAACCTTCAGGAAGTGGGGGAGGAACGACCGGCAGAACCGGTATCCGGAACCAAAAAGCTACAGGGACGGCCGTTGATCGTGGGCTTCGGGCCCTGCGGGATTTTTGCCGCATTGAAATTAGCGGAGAAGGGATACCGGCCGGTGGTTATTGAGCGAGGACAGGCCATGGAGGAACGGGTGGCGGATGTGGAAGCCTTTCGGCAGAAGGGATTGCTGAATCCGGAATCCAACGTGCTGTTCGGAGAAGGGGGCGCCGGGACTTTTTCGGACGGAAAGCTCACCAGCGGAATTAAGAACGGGCACATTCGGGAAGTGCTGGAGGTCTTTGCGGAGGCCGGCGCCAACCCGGCAATTCTGTACGAACACCGCCCTCATATCGGCACCGATGTGCTTCGGGAAGTGATTGTAAATATTCGCCACAAAATTCTTTCTCTGGGCGGCGAAGTGCGGTTCGGAACTCGGCTGGAGTCCCTTCAGACAGAAGGGGGCCGGCTTACCGGCGCGGTGCTGGTGAACGATGAAGGAAACCGGGAAGAGTTTGTGACCGATGCGCTGATTCTGGCAATCGGTCACAGCGCCCGGGATACCTTCGAAATGATTTACGAGAAAAAACTGCCGATGGAGCAGAAGCCGCTCTCCATCGGAGTTCGAATGGAACACCCGCAGGCCCTGATTGACCGGGCCCAGTACGGAGAGGAGCGGCGACTTCCCCCGGCGGACTACAAAGTATCCTACCGCGCCTCCAACGGCAGAGGGGTCTATTCCTTTTGCATGTGCCCCGGCGGCGAAGTCATCGTCTGTTCCACCCGGGAAAAGGAACTTTGTGTGAACGGAATGAGCAACAGCAAGCGGGACAGCGGCACCGCCAACAGCGGTATTCTCTGCGATGTGCGCACATCGGATTTTAAGTCCGACGATGTGCTGGCGGGCGTTCGTTTCCAGGAGAAATACGAGCGGCTGGCGTATGAGAAAGGGCTGGAAGAACACGGAGAGATTTTCCGGGCACCGGAGTGCACCATGGAGGAGTTTTTGACCGGCACGGGAAACAGCCGCTTTGTCACGGAATCCCTTCCGGATTTTGCGGTGGAAGGACTGCGGGAAGCGGTACCTCATTTTGCCCGCAAGATTAAGGGCTATGATTTGCCGGACGCTAAAATCAAGAGTGTGGAAACCCGAAGCTCTTCCCCAGTTCGAATCCTCCGGGATGAAGGCGGGCAGAGTGAAATCCGCGGAATCTATCCGGCCGGTGAAGGCGCAGGCTATGCGGGCGGAATTACCTCCGCAGCCTGCGACGGCATCCGGGCGGCCTATCACGTGATTGAGACTTTTGCGAAACCGGAATAGGGTTGAGGGGTAGTCCAATGGTATCTCGCTTGGAAAATTCTAGTTTTCAAACAAGCGTCTAAAAATGAAAAACCTGCACCGGTCAGCAACAACTTGACATTTCTGACCGGTGCAGGTTTTGTTCCTTAACACTTTTACAGTCCGAAAGTTTCCTTAACGCTTTTACAGTCCAAATGCTTCCTTAATGGTGTAGAAGCCCTTTGGCTTGTCCTGAATGAACTCCGCTGCATCTACTGCACCGGCTGCAAAGGACTTGAAGCTGCCGGAGTGGTGGGTGATCTCCAGGCGTTCGCTGGTTCCCACGAAGTAGGTGGTGTGGCTGCTCGGAATGTCTCCGCCGCGCAGGGAATGGAAACCGATGTTTCCGTGCCGGCGAGGGCTGACTCCGCAGCGTCCGTATACCGCTTCCTCTTCCAGGGAGACGCCGCGGGCATCGGCCACAATCTCACCGATTTCCTTCGCGGTGCCGCTTGGCGCATCCAGTTTTGTATTATCGTGCATATCCAGGATTTCCACGTCCACATCGCCGGACAGCTCTGCCGCTTCCTGAATCAGCTTGAACATGATGTTTACCAGCTTGGAGGTGTTGGCTGCCAGCATTACCGGAATATCGGCGGCCGCGTCGTGGAATTCTTTTACCTGATCCGGGGTGAAGCCGGTAGAGCCGCAGATCAGCGCCTTGCCGTGAGCTCTTGCGGCAGCCAAACTGCGCATACCCATCTCCACGGTAGAGAAATCGATGATAACGTCGCAATTATCGATGACGGACTCCAGATCATCGACCACCGGCGCACCGATGGTTTTGCCCAGCATCGCCACTTCACCGATGTCCTTGCCGATGTAATCCCTTCCTACAGGGCCGACGCCTGCAACGATTTCAATGCCTTCCCGCTGAGAAGCGATTTCGGTGATGAATTTTCCCATTTTGCCTCTTGGTCCAACGACAATCAATTTCATAATAATATAACCTTCCTTTCTGCGTGATTGTATTTACAACTGAAATATGATCTTATTTTGGTTGAATCTTATTGGTGCGGATTCTATTTGTCCACCCGGAAGTCCAGGACGATTTGTTCCGTGTGGGGCTTCAGCTGACGCATCTGCACACCCGCTGCACGGAGCATGGTTTTGGAAGCCAGAGTGGCATCGGAATCTGCGTACTTGTCGCTGAGATAGACGATTTCCCGGATGCCGGACTGAATGATGGCTTTGGTGCACTCATTGCAAGGGAAGAGGGATACGTAGAGAGAGGCCCCCTTCAGCGACTGGCCGCCGGAATTGAGAATGGCGTTGAGTTCCGCATGGACAACGTAGGCGTACTTGGTGTCTTTACCGGTGCGTTCCCATGGGAAAACATCGTCGGAGCAATTCTTTGGAAAACCGTTGTATCCGGTGGAAATGATGATGTGGTCCTGGTTCACGATGCAGGCACCCACCTGTGTGTTGGGGTCTTTGCTGCGCTTTGCTGCCAGCAGGGAAACCCCCATGAAGTATTCATCCCAAGAAATATAATCTGTTCGTTTCATTCTGTTTGTTCCCCTTTTGGTTCCGTTGGGATTGACCGTATTTTCCCAACAATTTATAAAATTATTCTACAATACCCGATTGCGGTTATCAAGCACAAGAACGTGTTCTTTTTGGAAGACGTATAGCCGTTCATTTGATAAGAATGCTCAAATGTTGTATAATAATACGATTATTGTCTAAGGAGAAAAAATATGAGCACTCTGAAAAGAAGTATCCGAAATTATATGCAGGTGGCCATGGTGCTTGCCTTCTTTTGCTTGGTATTTTTGAATATTGCTATCCCAATATACGGGGATGCGAAATCGGAGGGGTATGAGCTCTTGGAATATAACCAGGAGACTCAAATTCTGAAATCCCACGAGTACGAAGTGACGCTGAAGCTGCGGGTGAATGCACCGAAGGGGCTGAGCTCCGTAAAGGTAAATCTTCCGACGGGAAAGTATTCCCTGACGGATGTAAAGACCGTCGGCTGTGCCGGACAGGCGATGAAAGATGCTAACAGCAACTACTACATTCAGCTGAAACCGGACACCAAAGACAACAAGTTTGCGGAAGGGGAGAACCTGTTCTCCGTCCGCTATCTGATTCAGGAATACAAGGATGAAAACAAGAAATACGACATGTTTCTGTACGACGCGCTTCCGACCAACTGGAATGTGCCGATTCAGAAACTGAATCTGACGTTGGGATTCCCATCCGACTTTGATCTGTCGGACCTGCAGTACTACGGCGGCCAGTACGGCGCACAGAACGTGCAGAACACGCTGAAGTATAAGATGAAAGACGGAACGCTCCACATGACCGGAACCCATCTGCCGGCTAACTTCGGCATCACCTTCAAGGCACAGCAGAAGAATGGCTACTGGCAGGGCGCATTGGATAATTCCTGGACGGTGCAGATGAGCATCATCCTTCTGTCCATCACCTTGCTTCTGATTTTCCTGTTCTGGTTCATCGGCGGAAGAGATCCGAAGGTGGGAAAGACGGTGGAAATGCATCCAATTGAAGGCGTGACCCCGGCGGATATTGGGTACCTGTTCTACGGGCACACTCGAATTCGGGATATCGCAGTGCTGATTGTGTACCTGGCAACCAAGGGGTATCTCAAGATTGTGGAATATCGACCAAAAAAGTATACGCTGGTTCCGCTGGCAGAACCAAAGGACGAAGAGCGGTACATCCGGACGGCATACAATATTCTTTTTGAAGATGTGTACGAAGGAAGACCGCTGGAACCGAAGATGGTGCACCCGAGACTTCGTGCGGTGCGGAAGAATATCGGTGTCAGCATTGAGAACGGATTCAATGCACCGAACATGAAAGCCTGTACCGGAATTTCCAAGGGGTTGCGGGTCCTGAGCATCTTGCTCCTCTCCGCCTGCATGGGCGACGTGTGCGTTCTGACGCGGCTGTTCAGCTATCAGGAAATCGGCGTGACGGATTTCCTGGCTCCGACGGGAATCATCGCATTGATTCTGATTGCGATTAATATTCGGTATGACAGAAGATATGATATGGATCGAAGTTCCTATCGCACCAGCATGATGATTCTGTTTGCCGTTTACGCCGGCGTAATTGCATTCGGCGGCATTCGATTCTACATGCAAGGCGGCAGCCTGTTGGTGGGAGCGGCGGCACTCTTGTGCGGCTTGGCAGCGTTGGTTCTCACATTGCTGATGAAGAAGCGCGGAAAAGGAAATGCAGAGCTGGTTACCCGGCTTCTGTGCATGAAGAATTTCATCGGTCAGGCAAATGGTGCCGAGATGGCGAAAGCCGGGCTGCTTCATCCGGATTATTATTATGAAATGCTTCCGTACGCCCTGGCATTCTCTCAGGAGGAGCTGTGGGCGAGAAAATTCCGATGGATCGGTGCTAAGGGCGCGGAATTCTATGAGGAAAAGGCGGAAGGAAATACCATGGTAATCGGTCATGCTCGAAAACGTACCGAACAGGTGGCGAGGGATCTGAAGACCTTCTGCCGTACTGTAGAAAATGATTATCATCTGACGAATAGAAGAAGGAGAATTTTCTAATGAAAGAAAAAGAAAAAATAATTAATATTGCCGTTATCGCTCACGTTGATGCCGGAAAGTCCACTCTGGTAGATGCACTTCTGGCACAGTCTCACGTATTTAGAGACAACGAACAAGTAGTGGACTGCGTCATGGACAGCGATGCCATCGAAAGAGAACGTGGAATTACCATTTATTCCAAGAACTGTTCCATCATGTACAAGGATTACAAAATCAATATCGTCGACACCCCGGGACACGCGGACTTCAGTTCTGAGGTAGAGCGTATTATGAAAACCGTAGATACCGTTATCCTCCTGGTGGACTCCAGCGAGGGTCCGATGCCGCAGACCCGTTTCGTGCTGAACAAGTCTCTCGAACAGGGCCTGAACCCGATTCTGTTCATCAACAAAATCGACAAGAAGGATGCGCGAATCGACGAAGTCGTGGACGAAGTATATGAGCTGTTCATGGATCTGGAAGCCAATGACGATCAGCTGGACTTCCCAATTCTTTACGGTATTGCCAGACAGGGTATCGCGGTCAGAGAGCCTTCCGATGCGGATGAAGTGGTCATCGGAGAGGGCGCCGGCAAAATTAAGAAGAGCCCGAAGGGTTACGGCGACCTGAACATCGAGCCGCTGCTGGAGACCATCGTCAACCACGTGGAGCCGTTCCCGGACAAGAGAGAAGAGCCGCTGCAGCTGCAGATTTGCTCCTTGGCGTACGATGATTATATCGGCAGACTGGGAATCGGCCGCATCACCAGAGGCACACTGAAGGAAGCCCAGCAGGTTGCGGTTTGCAAGGAAGACGGTACCGTTTCAAAAAATAAAATCAACCAGGTCTTCGTCTACCGGGGTCTCCAGAGAATGCCGGTAGCAGAAGCGGAATGCGGCGATATCGTGGTCGTATCCGGTATCTCGGATATTTCCATTGGCGAGACCATCTGCGCACCGGACCATCCGGAAGCCATGGAGATGATCAACATCGAAGAGCCGACCCTGTCCATGAACTTCATGGTCAACTCCTCTCCGTTTGCCGGACAGTCCGGTAAATACGTTACCAGCCGTCACATCCGGGAACGTCTGGACAAGGAGCTGGAAGTCAATGTGGGTCTGGTGGTAGAGGAGACGGATTCCACGGATTCCTTCAAGGTATCCGGCCGAGGAGAGCTGCATCTGTCCATTCTCATCGAGAACATGAGAAGAGAAGGATATGAGCTGGGCGTGTCTAAGCCGGAGGTTATCTTCAAGACCGGTGAAAACGGCGAGAAGCTGGAGCCGGTGGAAGAAGTGGTTATCAGCGTACCGGATGAATATTCCGGCACCGTCATCTCCAAGTTGAATATTCGAAAGGGTATGATGACGCAGATGATGAGCGAAGGCAACGGATATTCCCGAATCGAATATTTGGCACCGACCCGCGGACTCATGGGTTACCGGAGTGAGTTCATCAACGATACCCACGGTGAAGGAACCATGGTTCGCCGGTTCGAAGGATTTGAGCCTTATAAAGGGGAAATCCCGCAGCGTGTGAACGGTGTGGCAATCGCTCAGGAAGAGGGAAACTGCACCCCGTATGCGATTTTCAATATTCAGGAGCGGGTCCAGATGTTCGTAGAACCGGGTACTCACGTGTATGAGGGAATGATTGTCGGAATGAATGCCCGAAACGATGACATGGTGGTAAATCCATGCAAGGCAAAGAGAGTCTCCAATATGCGTGCGGCCGGCAGTGACGATACCATCAAGCTGACCCCACCGAGAGTATTCTCACTGGAAGAAGCGCTGGAATTCATCAACGACGATGAGTTGGTAGAGGTAACGCCGGACGATATCCGTCTCCGGAAGAAATATCTGAATGAGCTGGAAAGAAGACGGGCAAACCGATAAAATATAATTATGGAAATAGGGAATTGCCTTATTATTTATTAATATGCTATAATGGATTGGTTTTATTAATAAATTATCATCGGTTAAAGTTAGTGAGGAAAACAAAAATGGGAAGAATTAAGCAATTTAAAAAGGTTTTGGTAGCAAACCGTGGTGAAATTGCGATTCGTATTATTCGAGCTTGCCGTGAGCTGGGAATCCGTTCTGTTGCGATTTATTCGGAAGAGGACAAGAATTCCCTGTTCCGCACCAAGGCGGACGAATCCTACGAAATCGGCAAAGGAAAGAGCCCAATCGATGCGTATCTGGATATTGACGAAATTATCCGTTTAGCAAAGGCAAAGGGCTGCGATGCCATTCACCCGGGTTATGGATTCTTAGCGGAAAATGCCGGTTTCGCGGAAGCCTGCGAGAAGAGCGGCATCGAATTCATCGGACCGACACATGAGATGATGAACGCGCTGGGCGATAAAATCCAGTCCAAGCTGGTAGCGGAAAGCGTTGGCGTTCCGACCATTCCGGGCGTGGATAAGGCCATCTCTTCCGAGGATGAAGCGCTGGAATTTGCAGAGAAGTGCGGCTATCCGGTAATGCTGAAGGCGGCTGCCGGCGGCGGTGGAAGAGGAATGAGAATCGTTCGCAGCAGCGAAGAACTGATTCCGCAGTTCCGCAGTGCCCATAACGAAGCGGTAAAAGCATTTGGCAACGGAGATATTTTTATCGAGAAATACCTGGAAGAGCCGAAGCATATTGAGGTTCAGGTGCTGGGCGATAAGTACGGCAACCTGGTACACCTTTATGAGAGAGATTGCTCCGTACAGAGAAGACACCAGAAGGTCATCGAGTTCACACCGGCGCTCTGCCTGTCCGACGCGCAGAGAGAAGCCATCTGCAATGATGCCATCAAGCTGGCAAAAGCAGTGGATTACCGCAGTGCCGGAACTTGCGAGTTCCTGCTGGACAAGAGCGGTCAGCACTACTTCATCGAAATGAACACCCGTGTTCAGGTAGAGCATACGGTTTCGGAGCTGGTAACGGGCATCGATATCGTTCAGGATATGATTCTGATTGCCGAGGGTTATGCCCTGGATTCCGAGAGAATCAACATCAAGTCCCAGAAGGACGTTACCATGAACGGTTATGCCATCCAGTGCCGTATCACCACTGAGGATCCGGCCAACAACTTTGCACCGGATACCGGTACCATCACGGAGTACCGTTCCGCAGCGGGATTCGGAATTCGTCTGGACGGCGGAAATGGTTTTACCGGATCGGTAATCTCCCCGTACTACGACAGCTTGCTGGTAAAAGTATGTTCGCACGCTCGTAGTTTTAACGACACCGTCAATAAGGCGGTTCGTGCGCTGACGGAGATGCGCATCGAAGGCGTGAAGACCAACATCGGATTCCTCCTGAACGTGCTGAACCACCCGACATTCCGTGCCGGAAACTGCAACACCGGATTCATCAACGACAATCCGGAACTGCTGAACATCCGTGCGGTAACCAACAGAGAGCTGCAGGTTCTGGAATTCCTGGGTGACAAGTATGTAAACGAAACGAAGGGCCACAGAATGGACTATAACGTTCCGGTGGTTCCGAAGGTAGATAAGAGTCAGATTCCTTCTTTCCGCGGAACGAAGCAGCTGCTGGACGAGAAGGGCCCGAAGGCGGTTGCGGATTGGGCGCTGAATCAGAAGAAGCTGCTGCTGACGGATACATCGTTCCGAGATGCACAGCAGTCACTGATTGCCACTCGAATGAGAACCAAGGATTTGGTGAAGATTGCACCGGCAATGGCCACTTACGGGAAGGATTTCTTCTCCTTCGAAATGTGGGGCGGCGCGACCTTCGACGTAGCGATGCGTTTCTTGGGCGAAGATCCGTGGGAAAGACTGGAAACCCTGCGTGAAGAGATTCCGGATGTTATGTTCCAGATGCTGTTCCGCGGTGCGAATGCGGTAGGATACCGGAACTATCCGGATAACACCATTCGGAAGTTCATCCGTCAGTCCGCGAAGTCCGGAATCGATGTATTCCGTATCTTCGACTCCCTGAACTGGATTAAGGGCATGGAAATCGCTATCGATGAGACCCTGAATCAGGGTAAGATTGCGGAAGCCTCCATGTGCTACACCGGAGATATCCTGGATGAATCCAGAGAGAAGTACAACCTGAAGTACTATGTAAACATGGCGAAGGAACTGGAGAAGAGAGGTGCGCATATCATCGCAATCAAGGATATGTCCGGTCTGCTGAAGCCGGTGGCTGCGGAGAAATTGGTACGTGCACTGAAGAACGAAGTGACTGTTCCGATTCACTTGCATACCCACGACACATCCGGAAACGGTGTGGCAACGGTTCTGATGGCTGCTTCTGCCGGATTGGATATTGCGGATGCCGCATTCAACAGTATGTCCGGACTTACCTCTCAGCCGGCACTGAACTCCATCGTTGCTGCGCTGGAAAGCTCGGATCGGGATACCGGTATGGATCAGAGAGGTCTGCAGAGAATTTCCGATTACTGGATAGACGTTCGTCCGGTATACAGCCAGTTCGAATCCGACCTGAAGTCGACCACTGCAGAGATTTACCGTCTGGAGATTCCGGGAGGACAGTACTCCAACCTGAAACCTCAGGTAGAAAGCTTTGGTATCGGACATCGTTTCGACGATGTAAAAGATATGTACGTGAAGGTAAACCAGATGTTCGGAGATATCATCAAGGTTACTCCGTCCTCCAAGGTGGTGGGCGATATGGCGATCTTCATGATTCGAAACGATTTGACACCGGAGAACATCGTCGAAAAGGGTGTCGATTTCGACTTCCCGGATTCTGTTGTTTCCTACTTCGAGGGAATGATCGGTCAGCCGGAAGGCGGATTCCCGGAAGATCTGCAGAAGGTTGTGCTGAAGGGCAGAGAGCCGATCACCTGCAGACCGGGCGAATTGCTGGAAGATGACGATTACGAAGAATTTAAGCGTCATATTGTAGAGGACCTGGGTCTGGAAGGAACGGATCAGCAGCAGCTCAGCTATGCGATGTACAGCAAGGTATTCGACGATTACGTCAAAGACCTGAAGAAGAAGGGCAACTTCCGGAATATGGGTTCCGATGTATACTTCCACGGAATCGCATTGGGTCAGACGGCAGAGATTACGCTGACCGAAGGAAAGACTATGGTTATCACCCTGGAAGATGTCAGCGCACCGAATGCGGAAGGAATGAGAGACCTGACCTTTACCATCAACGGAAATCGCAGAGTGATTTCTGTGAAGGATAAGCAGGCACTCACCACTTCCGTAATGGCGGGCAGTGCGATTCAGTTCGCCAGCGAGGACGATCCGGACGAAATCGGCGCCAATATCCCGGGCACCATTGTCAAGGTCATCGCCAAAGCTGGAGACAAAGTGAAGAAGGGTGAACCGATTGCGGTTATTGAAGCCATGAAGATGGAGACCAACGTACTGGCTCTGAGAGACGGCGTCATCGAGAAGATGTATGTAAAGGAAGCGGATAGCGTTAAGTCGGGTCAGCTCATTGCTACATTAGAAACACTTGCGAATGACGAAGAATAATAATATAATAACGTCTGGAGAAGGGTAAGGGATTAAACGAAACACTATTTTTCACAAGGTGAAAGGAGAAATTTAACGAATGAAAAGAATTCTGGTAATCAACCCTGGTGCGACATCCACTAAGATCGCAGTTTATGAGGATGAGAACGAGGTAATGCGCGTTGGTATCGATCACGATGCTGCAGAAATGGACAAGCACGAAAAGATCGTTGATCAGATGCCGTTCCGTCGTGACATCATCATGAAGACTTTGGAAGAGAAGGGCTTTAAGCTGGAAGATTTTGATGCAATCTGCGGAAGAGGCGGACTGCTCAAGCACATCCCATCCGGTACTTATAAGGTAACTGATGCAGTAATCGAGGACATCAAGAACCCGCCTTACGGTGAGCACGCAGCAAACCTGGGTTCCTACATTTCCAAGGAACTGGCAGACAAAGTCGGCATCCCGGCATTCTTTGTTGACCCGGTTGCCGTTGACGAACTGGAAGACGTTGCTCGTTACTCCGGTCTGAAGGGCATGGAAAGACAGAGTTTCTGGCATGCACTGAATCAGAAGGCTGTTTGCCGTGAAGCTGCAAAGCAGATTGGAAAGCCATATGAAGAGCTGAACATCATCGGTGTTCACCTGGGTGGCGGCGTATCCGTTGCTGCACACAAGCACGGCAAGACCGTAGACCTGAACAACGTTAAGGACGAGGGTGCTATGGGTATGGACAGAGGCGGAAGCCTGCCGGCAAACGCACTGGTAAACCTGTGCTACTCCGGAAAGACTAAGGAAGAAGTTAAGAGAATCATCGGCCGTGAAGCCGGCGTATTCTCCTACACCGGAACCAAGGATTTCCGTACCGTTGAGAACAAGGCATTTGATGAGCACGATGAAGAGTGCATGGGCGCATTCAAGGCAATCGCTTATCAGCTGGCAAAGGATATCGGTGCTATGGCAGCTGTTCTGCGTTTCGATGTAGACGCTATCGTTTACACCGGCGGAATGGCTTACAGTGAACGTTTCTGCGAGGAAATCACTTCCTACGTAGGAAAGATTGCTCCGATCATCCGTATCCCGGGCGAAGAAGAGATGAAGGCTCTGGCTCTGGGTGCACTGAGAGCTCTGAACGACGGAGATTACAAGAATTATTAATCATCCGGGACGAACTTGGGTCCGTCGGAATTGAATGATGTTCGGAAGCCCCCCCTGCAGAAATGCAGGGGGTCTTTTGTAGGATTAGACGGCGGCCGCCGTGGGGGACTTGGTGCACGAATCCCCGCAAGGCCTTGTTCTTCCGTTCACTTTGCACCAAGTCTGCGGCTCTTTACGGCACGCGGCCGCCGTGTACTTGGTGCACGAATCCCCGCAAAGCCTTGTTCTTCCGTTCTCTTTGCACCAAGTTTGCGGGCTGTTTCGGCGCGGGGCCGCCGTGGACTTGGTGCACGAATCCCCCGCAAAGCCTTGTTCTTTCGTTTCTCTTGCACCAAGTCTCAGGCCATTTTCGGCACGCGGCCGCGGGGGACTTGGTGCACGAATCCTCGCAAGGCCTTGTTCCTCCGTTCACTTTGCACCAAGTCTGCAGGCTGTTTCAGCGCGCGGCCGCCGTGGACTTGGTGCACAAATTCCCGCAAAGCCTTATTCTTCCGTTCCCTTTGCACCAAGTCTGTGGGCTGTTTCGGCACGCGGTCGCCGGCAAACATGCTTTGAACCACCGCTTGTGTGATTTTTGCTCAAAAAGAAGTATAATTAATGTATCAATATTTCCAACTGAAGAAGGGGACCAAAAAGGCGAAGTATTACACGAGCACAAAGACTTCGAAGACCATTAAGAAGCTGGCAAAGAAGAAAACCTATTCCGTAAAGATTCGAGGCTATAAGAAAATCAGCGGGAAAACCTACTACGGGGCATGGTCCGGAACCAGGAAGGTAAAGACTAAATAGTCCGGAGGGTTTTAAGAACAAATGTTTGCACGCAGGCTCTGAAGATGCTATACTGTAACGTATCATAAATCATTTCAGAAAGGGTGCGAAATGGAGAAAAATATTGTCATTAAAGGAGCCTGCGAGAATAATCTTCAGGATTTGGATGTAACGATTCCCCGGGACCGGCTGGTGGTATTCACCGGTCTGTCCGGTTCCGGGAAGTCATCGCTGGCTTTTGATACCATATATGCCGAGGGCCAGAAGAAATACGTGGAAAGCCTGTCTGCTTATGCCAGACAGTTTTTGGGATTGATGAAAAAGCCGGATGTGAAGGTAATCGAGGGCCTTTCTCCGGCTATTTCCATTGACCAGAAAACCACCAACAAGAACCCGCGTTCAACCGTGGGAACCGTTACCGAGATTTACGACTATTTGAGACTGCTTTATGCGCGAATCGGAATTCCGCACTGTCCGATTTGCGGCCGGGAGATCACCAGCCAATCTGTGGACAGCATTGTGGATCGGATTGCGGGACACGAAATCGGCACCCGGCTGACGGTACTGGCCCCGGTAATTCGAGGACGAAAGGGAGAACACAAAGGGGTCTTCGGACGAATTCAGAGAGACGGCTACACCCGAGTTCGGGTGGATGGCGAGATGCACCGCCTGGATGACGGAGAGATTCTTTTAGAGAAGAACAAGAAGCATACTATCGAAATTGCCATCGATCGGATAGTGGTGAAAGAAGACAACCGGAGTCGTATTGCGGAGGCGGTAGAGCTGGCCATTCGGGAAGGGGAAGGACTGGTGAACGTTCTTTTTGCCGAGAACCAAGAGGACGGAAGCCGAAAGGAATATGAGGAGACCTTCAGCACGATGCTGGCCTGCCCGGAACACGGCATCGGCATCGAGGAGATGGAGCCGCGGATGTTTTCGTTTAATGCGCCGTACGGGTCCTGTGAGACCTGCACCGGACTGGGTTTTACTCTGCGGATTAAACCGGAATCCCTGGTGACGGATGAGAACAAGAGCCTGGTGAAAGGCGCGATGGGGAATGTTTTTGCCTCGATGGATGCCATGGGGTTCTATCGACAGATGCTGCAGCAATTGGCCATTGACCACAACACGGACATCACCCGGCCGTACAAGGAGCTGCCGGAGGATTTCAAGAAGGAACTGATCTACGGAACGGGAACTCGGAAGCTGAAGTACACCTACACCAGTAAGAGCGGTCGTGTTTCCCATATGAATCATACTTTTGAGGGCATCATTCCGAGTCTGGAGCGCCGTTACGGTGAGTCCAAGTCCGACTACATCCGCGAGAAAATCGGGGCCATGATGACGGAGGCGGAGTGCCCGACTTGTCACGGTCGTAAGCTGAAGGATACGGTCCTGGCGGTGACGGTGGGGGGTAAAAATATCATCGAAGTGACGGACATGTCCGTGATTCAGGCGATTGATTTTTTCCGGAAACTGGAATTGACGGAGCGAGAGAAAGCCATTTCGAAGCTGATTACCAAGGAGATTATGGACCGGCTTTCCTTCTTGCAGACGGTGGGACTGGGATACCTGACGTTGTCTCGGGCGGCGGGCACCCTTTCCGGCGGAGAGTCCCAGCGAATCCGGCTGGCTACTCAGATTGGATCCGGTCTGGTAGGCGTTTTGTATATTTTGGATGAGCCGAGCATCGGCCTTCACCAGAAGGATAACGACAAGCTTTTGCAAGCTCTTCGAAACCTCACGGACATGGGCAACACATTGATCGTGGTAGAGCACGACGAGGACACCATGTATGCGGCGGATCACATCGTGGATATCGGTCCGGGGGCCGGAATTTACGGCGGCAAGCTGGTGGCCCAAGGAACGGTGGAGGATATCAAGGCATGTAAGGAATCCATCACCGGTCAGTATCTGTCCGGGGTTCGGAAAATCGAAATTCCGGCGAAGCGACGGGAAGGAAACGGCCTGTCCCTTCGAGTGCTGGGGGCTGCGGAGAACAACTTGAAGAATATCGATGTGGAGATTCCGTCGGGAAAGCTGGTATGCGTGACCGGTGTATCCGGTTCCGGCAAGAGCAGCTTGGTGAACCGGATTATTTACAAAGGGGTTGCATCGGTAACCAATCGGCTGCAGGAGACGCCGGGCAAATATCGGGAGATTCAGGGTATCGAGAACTTTGATAAGGTTATCGATATCGATCAGTCGCCAATCGGACGGACACCGAGATCCAATCCGGCGACTTATACGGGAATGTTCGACCATATTCGAGATCTTTTTGCCCAGATGCCGGAAGCGAAGGTTCGAGGATATTCCAAAGGCCGGTTCAGCTTTAACGTGAAGGGCGGCCGATGTGAGGCCTGCCGCGGAGACGGCATCACGAAAGTGGAGATGCATTTCCTGCCGGATGTGTACGTGCCGTGCGAGGTATGCGGCGGTGCCCGGTACAACCACGAGACTTTGGAAGTAAAATATAAAGGAAAGAATATTTCTCAGGTGCTGGAGATGTCCGTTTCGGAAGCCCTGCCGTTCTTTGCGAACCAGGCGGGAATCGAGCGGTATCTGAAGACGTTGGATGAAGTGGGTCTGGGATACGTGAAGCTGGGACAGCCGTCTACACAGCTTTCCGGCGGCGAGGCTCAGCGAATCAAGCTGGCCACGGAGCTTTCCAAGCGGAGCACCGGTCGGACTTTATACATCCTGGATGAGCCGACCACGGGACTTCATTTCGCGGATGTGGATAAGCTGATGTACGTGCTGAATCGTCTGGTGGACGACGGAAACACGGTGCTGGTAATCGAGCACAATCTGGATGTAATTAAATGTGCGGATCACATTATCGACCTGGGTCCGGACGGCGGTGACGGGGGCGGAACAATTGTGGCTACCGGCACCCCGGAGGAAGTGGCGATGTGCCCGGAATCCTATACCGGTCAGTATTTGAAGCGGATATTGGAGAAAGCCGGAAGGCTTTAATTGAAAAAACAGTGTCATCCATTCTGAGGGTGACACTGTTTTGTATTACTTCTTATTTCTCATGAACCCGCTTGCCGGTGATGTGATGGATGTCTAGCTCTAGAATCTGTGTGCGTGAGGCATTTGTCTTGGCAGTTTCAATGCCGTCTTCCCGGGTCGGATAGTACTTGATTCCCAGGCTGCACAGTTTCTCAAAGGCTTTCTTCTCATCGGAAACAAGGTGAATCTCGCCGAATACGATGACGCTGTGCAGAGTGCAGGCCCAGTCCCCTTCCGAGTAGGTGCCTTTGTCCAGCACGCAGAAGGACACTTTCCCGTTAGCTTTAAGGGCATCGAATTTGTGTCCTTCTTTCGCGCAGTGAAAGTAAATCTTGTTTTCGCCTTCATCATAAAAATAATTCATCGGGATGCCGTAAGGGTATCCGTCCTCGCCAAAGAGGGACAACACGCCTCGGCCTTCCTCCGCCAGAATTTTCCGGCATTCCTCATCGGTAATCTGCTGTTTGAAGCGACGCATTTTGCGAAACATAGCGGCACCGTCCTTTCAATTTGTCTATAAACACTTGTTTCATATCAATAAAAGTGTACCACAAATGAGGACGCAGAAAAAGACCTGAATTGAAAAAGTAAGTTCTGCTTTTGTTATGGCAGCACTGGATTTTAAATTTGCAATTCCAGACAAGAAGTTACTTTTGCAAAACAGTTGCGCTGTCTTTTTCATTTGATGGAAGTGGATAGTAGTCGTAGCAGCTGTGGAGCTTGTGGGTAACCGGCTTCCTGTCAGGGTTGTGGAAAAGCGTGTGGGCAGCTTTGTCTGTCCACACGCTTTTCCATGACCCTACGCCGGTTATCCATAAATCCACAGCTCATAGTGTTCCTTTTAATACCTCCGTTTTGTATAATTTTTATACCTTTTGGATGACGGAACCAGAAAGGAGGACTACACTATGTC
>NZ_JAQXUZ010000011.1:0-15404 GCF_029224645.1 Mogibacterium kristiansenii | reverse complement strand
AGGCTTAGCGGGGAGTCGAGCGCGAACCATGCCGGCACCCGGTCCTCCAATCTCGGAATTTCCGGCCCGTGGTTCGCGCCCGGAAACCGAAATCAAAGGCCTAGCGGGGAGACGAGCGCGAACCGTGCCGGCACCCGGTCCTCCAATCTCGGAATTTTCGGTACATGGTTCGCGCCTGGGAACCGAAATCAAAGGCTTAGCGGGGAGACGAGCGCGAACCGTGCCGGCCGCTTTTTCCGAATCTCCCGGCCCGTGGTTCACATGCGTTCAGTTCTGTGAAGTTACTTTTACAATTAACCCTCAAAAATAATCCCCTCAAAAATAATTTTGAAAAAAATAAAAAAAGTACTGGACAAGAGGGCAGTACTTCTGTATAATAAATCTTGCGTTGAACAGCGTAAATAATTAATGAATATGGCGTATTGGTCAAGAGGTTAAGACGCAGCCCTCTCACGGCTGAATCTGGGGTTCGATTCCCCAATACGCTACCAAACGGAAACCTGAAGCTTACGCTTCAGGTTTTTTCTATACTCCAAGTGTCGAGACGGCGAACGCCCCCGCGAGAATTCCCACCGCAAGACAACTAGAAAATAATTTTTAAAATATTTTCACACAAATTAGTTTGCAGAAGCACTTTCAAGTGCGATAATATTAAAGTCGATGCAATAAAAAGTTACAGATTTTTGGGGAGAAATAATATGCTATCATTTGAGAACGACTACAGTGAGGGAGCTCACTCCAGAATATTGAAAAGGTTGGTGTCCACCGATTTGCAGCAGGTGACCGGCTACGGAAACGATCCGTTCTGCGAAGAGGCCCGAATTCGCATTCGCCAGGCCATCGGCGTACCGGATGCGGATATCTATTTCCTTTCCGGCGGCACGCAGACGAATCAGGTAGTTATCGATACCATGCTGAAACCGTATGAAGGCGTTATCGCCGCAGAAACCGGACATGTCAGCGTTCACGAAGCCGGCGCCATCGAGTATTCCGGCCATAAAGTCCTGACAGTACCGATGCACAATGGCGGCAAGGTGAATCCGATGGAAGTAAAGAATCTGATTGAGGATTTTTATCAGGATGGAAATCATGAGCACATGGTATTTCCGGGCATGCTGTACATTTCCCAGCCGACGGAGTACGGTGCGCTGTACACCCGCCGGGAACTGGAGGCTCTGAGCCTGATTTGCCGGAAGTATAAGATTCCGCTGTACCTGGACGGCGCACGTCTGGGATACGCCCTGGCCAGCCATGAGAACAACGTGACCCTCAGCGACATTGCCCGCCTGACCGATGTGTTCTACATCGGCGGAACGAAGGTGGGGGCACTTTGCGGTGAAGCTTTGGTATTCACAAAGCACAATACGCCGCCGCATTTTGTGACACAGATAAAGCAGCACGGTGCCCTGATTGCAAAGGGGAGACTGCTGGGCATCCAGTTCGCGGAGCTGTTCCGGGACAACCTCTACTATAAGCTGGGGCAGAATGCCATCGAGACGGCGGAGATGCTGAAGATGGTTCTTCACGAAAAAAAATATTCGTTTTACTTCGAGTCGCCGACGAACCAGCAGTTTGTCATTATCGACAACCGTAAAATGGAAGCCCTCCGGCAGAAGGTGGTATTCAGTTACATGCAGAAATACGACGATACCCACTCGGTCATCCGTTTCTGCACCAGCTGGGCGACGAAGCCGGAACAGGTTTTCCGGCTGGCGGAACTTTTGTAAATAATTAATAATGGGAGGAATTTATGAATAAGAAAGAATTGGCAGATCATCTGCACAACAGCAAGTACAACTGCGCCCAGGCGGTGCTCCTGGCATTTGCCGACGAAATCGGAGAGGACAAGGAGGTTCTGTTCCGCATCAGTGAAGGATTTGGTTTCGGTGCCGGATGCGGAGAGGGCATCTGCGGCGCACTCAGTGGCGCCATCATGCTGGCGGGCCTGAAGAACAGCGACGGCAACCTGGAAGCGCCGGGAACCAAAGCGTCCACCTACAAGATTGCCAAGGAAATGAAAGAGAAATTCGTGACGAAGACCGGTGGCCTAATCTGCAAGGATCTGAAAGGCTTGGATGGCGGGAAAGTGCTATGTTCCTGCCCAGACTGCATCGGATATGCCGTAGAGGTTGTGGAAGAAGTCCTGGGTCTGTAATTAAAAAAAAGATTGGGGGGGTCTTTACGTTTAGCAAGAAAGTGAAAGAACAGCCGGATTTGCTGAATGGAAGCATCGCACCGAAGCTGATGGCTTTTGCCATTCCTCTGGCCATGACCAGTATCTTGCAGCAGCTCTTCAACGCAGCGGATATTGCAGTAATCGGCCAATTTGCGGGAAAGCACGCCATGGCGGCGGTGGGATGCAACAGTCCGGTTATCGCGCTGACGGTAAACCTGTTTGTCGGGGTGTCCATCGGTGCCAACGTGATTATTGCGAATTTTACCGGTCAGCAGGACGAGCGGAGGATTCGGGAATCCGTTCACACAGCCATGGTGCTGGCGATTATTTGCGGGGTATTTGTCACCTGCGTCGGGCAGATTATTGCCCGTCCCATGATTAGTCTGCTGGATACGCCGGCAGTCATCGCACCCATGGCGGTGAAATATCTTCGAATTTATTTTATGGGGATGATTTTTATCATGCTCTATAATTTTGAAGCAGCCATTTTCCGGAGTCAGGGGGACACCGGAACTCCGCTGCGATGCCTGATGATTTCCGGCATCCTGAACGTCATCCTGAATCTCTTCTTTGTCATCGTATTGAAGATGGATGTGGCGGGCGTGGCGTTGGCCACGGTGCTGTCCAACGGCGTTAGCGCCGGACTCCTGTTTTGGCACCTGTGTCGGGCAAAGAGCGCTGTTCGTCTGCAGAAGGGAAGCTTCCGCCTGGAGGGTTCGATTCTGAAGGACATTCTTCGAATCGGCGTTCCGTCGGGACTTCAGGGTGTAGTCTTTTCCATTTCCAATCTGGTCATCCAATCGGCCATCAACAGCCTGGGACCGGATGTGGTGGCGGGCTCCGCGGCGGCCTTTAATATGGAGGTACTGGGATATTACATCCTGAACTCCTTCGCCCAAGCGGCGGTCACCTTCGTGGGCCAGAACTACGGTGCCGGGAATCTTCCGCGGTGCCGCAAAATCACTCGTCAGGCGCTGATTCTGGATGAGGTGTGTGCCATGTCCGTGGCAGCGTTGCTGATTATTTTCGGGCACCGGATTCTGATGCTCTTCAATCCGGATCCGGCGGTCATCCACTTTGGCTATATTCGCGCCACGATCCTGCTTTCCACCCAGGCCCTGAACGTGGTGAACGAAGTCCTTTCCGGAGCGATGCGGGGCTACGGAATCTCTGTGGTTCCGGCGGCGGTTACTTTTATCGGAGTCTGCGGAACCCGAATTCTGTGGGTGTACACCGTCTTTCGGCACTCCCACACCTGGTACACACTGATGGCGGTATATCCGGTGAGTTGGCTCATCACCATGGTGGTGATGATTGCGGCCTACTTCATTTCCATAAAAAAAATCCGCATTCGGCTGGGGACTTCCGGCGATGCGAACAACTAGGCGTTGCGGCACATCACGTAAATTCACACATAAAAAAGAGGCATCCGGGGAAAATTCCTCGGATGCCTTTTGTCTCTATTCGTACAGGATGATGGCCATAAAGCTCATCGGCTCATCCTTGCGGTTGATGATGGCGTGTCCTTCTCCCGGACCGGTGAAGGTGATATCCCCCGCCTTGACGGTGGTGATGGTGCCGTTGTCGTTGTATTCCGCTTCGCCGGAAAGGATGACGTAGATCTCTCCGTCTCCCTGATGCACGTGGTATCCCACGCCGCAATCCTTCTCCAGCACGTTCTCATTCAGCATGCGGCCTCGGTTCCACATCTCCGAATCCTGCTCCACGCCCACCAGCGAAATCAGATGTCCCGGTCCCTTTTGGACTTCTTCCTTCACAACTTTCTTTCGATTTTCTTTTCTCCGAATCAGACTCATGTTCAATACCCTCCTTGTATTTGAAAAATAATATATGCCTTCGGATTACCCGGAAAACTATGCATCTTCCTCTTCTGCTCGCTGACCGAATCCCAGCAGGTTGCAGGCTCTGGATTCCACCGCGTTGGCGATGGCCAGCGTCACATCCAGGTCGTTCCCGCAGAAAATCGCACCGTGGTTGGCGATGATGCAGGCGTGGCTGCCCTTGATGGCCTCCATGATGCTGTCGCACAGCTCATCCGTACCCGGTGTCCGGTACTCGCTGCAATGCATGTCACCGATCAGCTGATCTATCGGCGGTTCCGAAATCCGGAATCCGGCGTGGGCTGCAGCGAATGCACTGATGCCGTTGGAGTGGGTGTGGATGATGGCGTTGCACTCCGGATACCGGCGGTACAGCGCGGCGTGTAGGCGGTACTCCGAAGAGGGCTTTCTCTGCATGCCGTATTTCAAATCGTGGATGTTCATGCGAACGATGTCCTCCGTGCGGATGGAAAAATAGTCCATACCCGACGGGGTAATCAGCATGGTGTCCGGGTTCAATCGAAGGGAAATATTTCCCCAGGAACCCTGTACCAGTTCGGAACGGCTCATATCTTTGCCGCAGTCGATGATTCGGTTCCGCAGCTGAAACTCTTCTGCACCGCTGCTGATGAAATCCACCTTTTCTTTCTGATTTACCTTGGAATAGCTTCCGTCGTAATATTTATGAAGCTCCTGAGCGGTCGTCGGATCCAGGTATTGGAGTCCGTGCAGCTTGCCGGAGTAAATCTCCGCTTCCGCACTTTTCTCCAGGATGCGGGCACCGGCGATGGCCTCTTCGATGGTATCACCGACGGCGATGATGCCGGACCCCTGAATGAAGCAGCCTCGGCGGTTCCGCAGGGCTTTCAGCAGGGTTCTTGCGGTTCCGTCCGGACATACGGTCACATCCGGCCCGATAATCTGGGCCAAATCGTCCAGTGCCGGCCGCATTATCTGATTCTCTTTAGAAAAACGCACGGCGGCTTCCGTGCATATGAACACGATGGCGTTGATATCGTCCCGAGATGAAAAAATCCGACCGATATCTCCGGTGTTGATGTCGAACAAATCAAAATCCTTCCCCGTCAGCTTGGACAGGCGAAGGTTCTCGCGCGAAGAAATATAGGTTTCCTCATTCACCCGAAGCACCAGTTGTCCGTATGCAGTAAAGTACCGCTCCCGAAATGCATTTGAGCGTTTCAGCAGCGCTTCTTTTGCTGTATTAATATCCATGTTGTCTCTCCCTTGCTTTGGTTTTCTCTATGCCTATTATATCATTCCGGTTCCCGCGGAATATGATGATTGTTTAAAAAACAATACGTTTTGCCACGGCGTCCCAAGACGCTCCGGACGTGTCCGGAATGCGCCGGGTTTGGCCGGAAGCGTGCGACTCCTCCAAAATTTCTTTTAGGGCAGCCTTCAGGGTAAAAACATATTGCGGCAGTGCATCCGGATCCGGCCGGTCCGAGGCGATCAACGGCGGCATGGGGATGAAGCAAGTGGTGTTCTCCGGAATTTCGGAGCGCAGCCATTCCCGAACCCCCGGCAGGTCATTGCACAGGGTGTTCAGTCCGCAGGCCATAGCTTCAATCAAGACCAGGGGCAGGCCCTCGAAATAGGAAGGAAGGACGAAGGTGTGGCAATCGCGATACAGATTCGCCAGCACTTCCTGGCGCAGCAGGCCGTGATACCGGATGGGGAAGGAATGAGAGGTGATTTCTCCCACCTTCGGCGGCTGGTTTCGGCCCGGATTCAGGCGGGTCCACAGTCCGGAATCGGTGCAGCCGCCCGCCAAATGAAGCTCAAAGGGAACGTCCGTCTCTTCGCGGAGCTGTTCCAGTGCGTCCAGCAGTTCCGGGATGCCTTTCTCCCGGCAGATCTTTCCGGCATAGATGAAGCGGTGCGGGCCTGCCGCTGCAGAGGCATTCGTCTCGCCCGGAAAGAAGATTTTGTCGTTATACCCGGTTCCGATGACGGACACCTGTTCCGCCGGAAGCCGGAAGCAATCCATGATGGTTTTTTTCTGGGCTTGATGGAGAGCGAAAATCCGATTCAAGCCTCGGACGTTCTCCAGAACATCTTTCACGCTGAAAGGTTCTCTTCCGTATCCCGCTTCTCCGGTGCAGAGATTCTGCATCTGGCGAAGGTCGGAGCCGTGGCAGATGCCGTAGATTCGCTGCTCCGGAAAGGCCTTCCTAAGGATGGCGGTGAGAAGGTACAGGTGGTGGCAGAGAATGATATCCGGACGGAGCCGGTCAATCGCTTCGCCTACCGCAGAAATAAAGGCTTTCTCCAGTGCTTTGAACTGTTCTGCGGTGAGCCGGGAGTAACGAGTGGACGGATAAGGCATCCGGTCCGACATGCCCAGAACCGGGAAGTCCAAGTCTCCCGGCAGAGGGGATTCCCCCGGAGCCGTATAATATACCGGATGGAAGGTGACCCCATCCGGAAAACTGACGATATCGGAATGGTAGATTCCGGCAACAACGGCCTGCCGGTGTCCCTGACGATCCAGAGCCCGAACCACTTCGGACAGATAGGTGCCGCTGCCGGTGGAGTGAGGTTTCTGGGTTGTAACGCTCAGAATATTCATTGATAATCCTCCAAAACACAATTAATCTACATTATTATATTTTTTAACCGTCTTGAAGTCAAATTGTTAAAAGATTAGAATCGGAAAAGGTATTAAAAAAGTTTATAGGTTAGTATAAGTTAACCTAATTACCGAAATACGAAACCAATTATCGTAATACGGAAAAACTTTGGGATTCGGTTGACTTGCCTATACGAAAGGAGTATATTTATTATAGTATTTTGTGGTACTTTGATGCGGAAGGAATGAAGTGATTTCGAATGGCGGAGAGAAACAGTTCTTTAGAAAAAGCCCTTGCCGTTCTGGATTTGTTTCAGTTCCGGCAGCGTTGGACGATGACGGAGATTGCACAGCACACCGGATACTCCAATGCGGCGGTAGCGCGAATCTTGAATTCGCTGGAAAGCATGCATTACGTTTTTCAGGATAAGATTGACGGCGGGTATTACCTCACCAGCAAGATGTATGTTCTGGGAAGAAATACCCAACTGAAGAATCAGCTGATCAACATTCTGGATGAACCGGTGGGAACCCTGTGCCGGCGAATCGGTTTTTCCGTGACGGTGGCCATCCGAAAGGGCACCCAGAGCGTTACGATTATGCGGAAGGATCCCCAGACAGGACTGACCCTTTCCCTGATTCAAACAGTGGGGGACACCATAAGTCTGAACACCACGGCGATGGGAAAAGTGCTAACCGCATTCTCCGGAGAGACAGAGAATCTGTTGAACCGGATGGACTACGTGAAGCTGACGAAACGTTCCGTAACCGACCGGGACGAATTTGCGGAGCTTCTTCAAGAGGTGCGGGCGCAGCGCCTGGCCTACGATATGGAAGAGGTAACCGAAGGATTGGTATGCGTGGCGACACCGGTGCTGGCAAAGGATGGAATTGCCATCTGCTCCATCAGTATCAACGGATACAAGGAACGGATGATTCGGAGCCTGGACAGCATTATCATGCGGCTTCAGGATTGTGCGCGGGAGTGCGAGAAGCTGCTGCAGTAACGAATGAATATATCAGACAAATGAGGAGATAGATTATGGGACTCTTTTATGAGATGGATAAGAATTTCGGAGATGTTCTCAAGGAAAAAAAGAATTTTCTTTTTATCGGCGAGGCGGGAAGCGGCAAGAGCGAAATCGTTCTAAATGTGGCCGCAAAGCTGGCTAGAGAAACCGGCAAAAAAGTAGATCTCTTCGATATGGACCAGACAAAACCGCTGTATCGTTCCAGAGATATGGCAGAAGATTTCAAGGAGCTGGGTGTGGATATCCACTATCAGGACCAGTTTCTGGATGCCCCGACGGCGGTAAGCGGCGTGGCAACCTCCCTGATGGCAGACCATTACACCTTGATGGATATCGGCGGCGGCTCCCCGGCAGCGCGGATGGCGGGCGCCTATGCCCACATCCTGAAAAATGAGGATTCGGTTCCGGTGTACATCATCAACCCGTACCGCCCGTGGACCAAGAGCTTGGAGTCCATCGACGGCACCATGTCCAGCATTCTGAAGGCGGTGAATCTGGACCACATCTACATGCTGGGCAATCCGAACCTGGGCTATCACACGTCGGCGCAGGATTTCCTGGAAGGCTTGGAGAAGATGGATTCCCTGCTGGAGGGAATCACCACCATCAACAGTGCGTGTGTCAAGAAAGACGTTTATGAGGAAGTAAAAGGAGAAACGGACAGATATTTACTTCCGATTGAACTATATTTGACCTATGAATGGGTCGATCGTTAAAACACTATTTCAAAAGAGGAGGTAATTTCGATGGCTAAAGGTAAAATCGAGATCAATTCTGAGGCATGCAAATCCTGCCAGTATTGCGTGATTTCATGTCCGAAGAAGATTCTAGTAGTCGGCGAAGAAGTGAACTCTTTCGGTTATCCTTACGTAATCAGTGCGGAACCGGAAAAGTGCATCGGATGTGCGATGTGTGCACAGATTTGTCCGGAAGCTGCAATTGAAGTGTGGAGATAATTAGAGAGAGGAGAAATTTCATAATGAGTGAACGTGTATTTATGAAGGGCTGCGAAGCTATTGCAGAAGCAGCTGTCAGAGCCGGATGTCGCTTCTTTGCTGGTTATCCTATCACACCGCAGAACGAAATTCCGGAATATTTTGCAAGAAGAATGCCTGAGGTAAACGGTACTTTCGTACAGGGCGAGTCCGAGGTTGCATCCGTTAACATGCTGTACGGTGCGGCTTCCACCGGAATCAGAGCGATGAGCTCTTCTTCCAGCTGCGGAATCAGCTTGTACTCCGAGGGCGTTTCCTACATGGCGTCTGCCCGTATCCCGGCAGTATATGTTAACGTACAGAGAGGCGGCCCTGGTATCGGCGCAATTCAGCCGGCACAGCAGGACTACTTCCAGGCAACCAAGGCTTCCGGTAACGGTGGTTTCAAGATGCTGGTTCTGGCACCTTCCACTGTACAGGAGTGCGTAGACATGGTATATGAAGCATTCGATCTGGCTGCAAGAGATGAGAACCCGGTTCTCGTACTGACCGACGGTGTAATGGGTACCATGATGGAGCCGGTTGTTCTGCCGCCGATGAAGAGCGACGAAGAAATCGCTGAGCTGAGAAAGAAGTTTGAGCACAGAGCAATCATCGGGCATAAGCGCGGCGAGAACGCATTCTGCCGTCCGGGTTCTGTAGGAACCGGTCAGGAAGCGGTTAACATCGAAGCTGCAAAGCTGTATTCCACATGGGATAAGGATGTTGAGGTTGAGGAATTCATGACAGAGGATGCAGAAATCATCCTGGCTGCATATGGTATTTCCGCTCGTATCTCTAGAGTAGTTGTTAAGAAGCTGAGAGAAGAAGGCATCAAGGCAGGAATGATCAGACCGATTAAGATTTCCCCATTCCCATATGATACTTTCGCTAACCTGGACTTCAATCAGGTAAAGGGTATCCTGAACGTTGAGATGTCCATTCCGTCTCAGATGAGATGGGATATCGATCACGCGGTTCAGGGAAGAACCCAGGTGAACGATTGCCTGAGATCCGGTGGTCAGCTGCTGACTAACGATCAGGTATACGATGCTGCTCGTAAGCTTATTAAGGAGGTACTGTAATGCAGAAAGTATATGAAAGAACTACAGGCATTCTGCCTAACACTGTATCCGGATTCTGCCCGGGATGCATGCACAGCACAGTACACAAAATCATCGGTGAAGCCGCTGACGAACTGGGTCAGTTGGACAATCTGGTTCGTGTAGAGGGTGTTGGATGCTGCGGTCTGGGACAGTTCTACGTTAACCACGACGCAACCATCGCTGCTCACGGAAGAGCTTGTGCCGTAGCTACCGGTATCAAGAGATCCACTCCGGATTCTCTGGTATACACATACCAGGGTGATGGAGACCTGGCTTCCATCGGTCTGGCAGAGACCATGTCCGCTGCCAACAGAGGCGAGAACTTCACCGTAATCTTCGTTAACAACGGAATCTACGGCATGACCGGTGGTCAGATGGCTCCGACCACACTGATCGGCATGAAGGCAACCACCGCTCCAGGCGGAAGAGATCCGGAAGTTCACGGATATCCAATGCACGTTGTCGAAATTCTGGATCAGCTGACTGCTCCTTACTACCTGGAGAGAGTATCCTGCAATACTCCGCAGAACGTAATGAAGGCACGCAATGCGATTAAGAAGGGCTTCCAGTATCAGCTGGAAGGAAGAGGTTTCTCCCTCATCGAAATCGTAACTTCTTGCCCAACCAACTGGGGACTCTCCACTCTGGACTCCCTGAAGTTCCTGGAAGAGAAGATGTTTGCTGAATATCCACTCGGTCTCGTAAGAGACAAGGGCGCAGAAAAGTAGGAGGTGCAGAATGGAAAGAAATTTGATGGTAGCCGGATTCGGCGGACAAGGTGTAATGACTATGGGCAAGCTCCTGTCTCAGGCAACTTGCGATTCCACAGATCTGAACGTAACATTCTTCCCATCCTACGGTGCAGCGATGAGAGGCGGCACAGCAAACTGCTATGTTGTAATTTCTGATGATGAGATTGGTGCTCCGGTATCCAACAGTGTAGATGACCTGATTGTAATGAACGGTCCGTCCCTGCACAAGTTCCTGCCGAACCTGAAACCGGGCGGCACACTGTTCATCAACAGCTCCATCGTAAAGGATCCAATTGACAGAGACGACATCAAGGTAATCAGCGTACCGGTTACCGAGATGGCTCTGGAAATGGGCAATCCTCGTATCCTCAACATCATCATGCTGGGTGCATACATCGGTTACACCAATGCGGTTCCAAAGGATGTTGTTACTGCAGGTATCCACCACAAGTTCGAGAATAAGCCAAAGGTTATTCCGATCAACGACAAGGCTTTCGAAACCGGTATCGAAATCGGTCAGAGCCAGAACTAATTGAAATAGTTAATAACGATCAAAGGGAAGTCGCAATGCTGCGGCTTCTCTTTTTTTACATTGACAGAAAAAATGCCATTTGATACACTGATGTCAGCACTGAAATGGAACGGTGTTTCTCTGTGCAGAACTAAAAGAGGCACAGGGGGAGTATTAAGATTATTTTGGAGGAGTAAAATATGGAGCGTATGATTCCGAAGGATTTGGAACCGCAGATAGTACTTGAAATTTTTGAGGAAATCAGCAGGATTCCGAGAGCCTCCGGCCACGAAGAAGAAATCAGCGATTGGCTGATGGCATTTGCAGACAAGTATCACTTGAGCAGCGTCCGGGATAAGAAGGGAAATGTCCTGATTCGCAAGCCGGGCACGCCGGGAAAGGAAGACCATCCGGGGGTGATTCTTCAGTCCCACATGGATATGGTCTGTGAGAAGATAAAGGGGTCCGCTCACAATTTTCTGAAGGATCCGATTCAAATTACCGTGGAGGGAGATAAGATTATGGCAAAGGAGACCACTCTGGGTGCGGATAACGGCATCGGATTGGCTCTTTCGCTGGCGATTCTCACTTTGGAGGATGCACCGCATCCTCCGCTGGAAGTGTTGGTGACTGTGGATGAAGAAATCGGTCTCACCGGTGCGGAAGAATTCGATGCATCGCAGCTGACCGGAAATTATTTTGTCAATATGGATTCCGCCGATGAGGGAATCTTTGTGGCCGGAAGTGCCGGCGGTCCGACTATCAGTGCGGATATTCCGGTAACCCGGAAGACTCCGGAAGCGGAGCAGGAAGCATATCGCCTGAGCATTGACGGACTTCTGGGAGGACACTCCGGAGAAGACATTCACCGCCACCGGGGCAATGCCAACAAGTTGCTGTTCCGTCTCCTGGATGCACTGGAGCGGAAGGGCGATATGGAGTTGGTTTCCGTTCAAGGAGGCATGGCCGGCAATGCCATTCCCCGTTCCGCCGAAGCGGTGGTGATGATTCCGGCAAAGGATAAGCAGACTTTCCTGGATGAGGTGGAAAGATATTACGGTATTTATAAAGAGGAGTATCGGGTGGGCGATCCGGATCTCATCGTTACATTCGAGCCGTGGGAAGAAGCGGTTTCTGAGGTATTCACCAAGGAAGCGATGGATCGCGTAATCGATTTCGGTGTATTCTGTGAGAACGGAATCCTTCGGATGTGCCCGGATGTGGAGGGCGTAGTGGAATCCTCCAATAACCTGGGGTGCGTGACCACGGATGATGAAAAGGTGACGTTCGTTTTCGTCACACGAAGCTTTGTGGAAAGCATGTATCAGACGATGGTGCTGAATATCGACCGTTTGGCAAGAAATGCCGGGGGAAGCAGCCACAAGGATTACGACTGTCTGGAATGGGCGTACGAACCGGAAAGTGAAATCCGGGATCTTTTCGTTGAAGTATATCAGGAACTCTTCCACAAAAAGGCGAAGGGCATTCCGGTGCACACCGGTCTGGAGTGCGGAATCATTGCGAAGAACATGGGCCGAAAGGTGGATATGATTTCCATCGGACCGGAAACCAAGGAACTGCACAAGCCGGGAGAATGGTTTAGCATCTCCTCTACACAGAGATATTGGAAGCTGCTACAGGAGGTTTTGAAACGCTTATAGTATTCATAGGGGAAGCTGTGAGGGGACAGCGAAGAATATTTGAAGGAGGTACAGATATGGAGCGCATGATTCCGAAAGGATTGGAGCCGGAAGCGGTATATGAGATTTTTGAAGAAATCAGCAGAATTCCGAGGGCTTCCAGACACGAAGAGCAGATTAGCAATTGGTTGGTGAGTTTTGCGGAGCGGTATCACCTGGACAGCGTGCAGGATGAGATGGGAAATGTTCTGATTCGCAAGCCGGGCACGCCGGGAAAGGAAGATCATCCGGCGGTGATTCTTCAGTCTCATATGGATATGGTATGTGAGAAGATACCGGAATCCGATCACGACTTTATGAAGGATCCGATTCGGATAACCGTTGAGGGGGACAAGATTACGGCTAAGGAAACCACGCTTGGAGCAGATAACGGTCTGGGTCTGTCGCTTTCTTTGGCGATTCTGACATTGGAAGATGCGCCACATCCGCCGCTGGAGGTGCTGGTGACGGTGGACGAAGAGCTGGGATTGACCGGCGCGGAAAAGTTCGATGCGACTCAGCTAAAAGGAGAATACTTTATCAATACGGATTCCGGGACGGAAGGTGTTTTCACCGTGGGAAGTGCCGGGGGTCCAACCATCAGTGCGGAGGTTCCGGTTACGTGGACCTCGCCGAAGGAAGGTGCGGTGCCGTATCGCCTGTGCATTGACGGACTTCTGGGCGGACATTCCGGTGGAGATATTCACCGCGTTCGGGGAAATGCCAACAAACTTCTGTTCCGACTACTGGATGCCCTGGAGCGAAAAGGTGATTTTGAGGTGGCGAACCTTCGCGGAGGAATGGCGGGGAATGCCATCCCGCGGGAAGCGGAAGCCATTCTGATGGTTCCGTCCGAGAATCTAGAGGCTTTCCGGGAAGAAGTAAAAAAATATTACGATATTTACAAAGCGGAGTACCGGGTAAGCGATCCGGGCATTATCGTGAGCTTTGAGCCTTATGAGGAAACGGTTTCTAAGGTGTTCGACCGGAAGTCTATGGATGGCGCAATTGATTTTGGGGTATTCTGCGAAAATGGAATTTTGCGGATGTTCCCGGATGTAGAGGGCGTGGTGGAATCCTCCAATAATCTGGGATGCGTCATCACGGACGAAGAAAAGGTGACCTTTGTCTTTGTTACTCGGAGCTTTGTGGCAAGTATGTATGAGACCATGGTGCTGAATATCGACCGACTGGCAAGAAATGTGGGCGGAAGCAGCCACCAGGATTACGATTGCCTGGAATGGCCGTACGAACCGGACAGCGCGATTCGAAAGCTGTTCATCGATGTGTATCGGGAGCTTTTTGACGAAGAGGCCATCGGCATCCCGGCTCACATCGGATTGGAGTGCGGAATCATCGCACAGAATATGGGCCGAAAGGTGGATATGATTTCCATCGGCCCGGAAACCAAGGAATTGCACAAACCGGGAGAATGGTTCAGTATTTCCTCCACACAGAAGTACTGGAAACTGCTGCAGGAGGTTCTGAAGCGCTTATAGAGATTATTAGTCAATGTGGGAGCTGCGAAATCGCAGCTCCTTTTTAAGAACGTGAATAGAAATGCAGAATTTACACCTTTGGAAGATCGGATCGGTATAGTTAGAATAGGAAGGCGTGAGATGAATCTTACGTCTTTTTTTCTTGGAGTTTATGTAAGCATATATTACTTGAAAAATCAAATAATATATGATAAATTATAAATGTGACGTAAAAAGAGTCACGATTATAAAAAGGTGATTGATATGAAAGAATTTTTGGAAAAAACATTACGGCAAAATGTAATAATGACGGAGAATAAAGAGGTGTATAAAAAGCTCCCGTTAGCATATCGTGGAAGATATGATATTTTTACGGTAGAGACAAATGGTGTATTATGGATGGCTATTCATCCCACAGATAATGTCGGACTTGTTATGTTACGTAGAGACAGAGCTGGCGTGGAAAAAATGACAGGATTAAATTGTGCAATATTTCTTGATCGAACAACTTTTTATATAAAAGAAAAGATGATGGAAGAAGGAATTCCTTTTGTAATAGAAGGAAAGCAGGTATTTCTTCCATTTATTGGATATTTGTTGAGTAAGGAAAATGAAAGAGAATTGGCACCGGTTTATCTGATTTCATTTTTGACGCAAAAAATGCTTCTGATGGCTATTTATGAACGATGGAATGAAGTGAAAGTATCTGATGCAGCAAAACGAATAGGAGTGTCAACAAAATCTGCAAGCCGGTGTTTTGATGAACTGGAATATTTAAATATTGATGTGTTGGGCATGAAAGGTAAATCAAGAGTAATAAATATTCCGAATGACCGAAAACAAGTATGGCAGCAAATTGAAAATGTATTAAGAAATCCGGTGATTCGAAGATTTGTTCTGAGAGAAGATATGAAACTAGAAAAGAAAGCAGGTATTTCTGCTTTGTGTGAGTATTCTCTTTTGTCAGATAATGTTTATCCTACTTATGCAGTAACAAAGAAAGAGTTGAAAGATAGTGCAGTGAAAGTGGAAAAACAAGTGAGTGAATTGGATGAAATTGGCTGTGTTGTTTTGGAACTGGGATATTTTATTGATTTTTTAGGAAAAGGATTTCAAGATCCTTTGAGCGTAGTATTGTCACTTACAGGAGAAGAGCAAGAAGAGGAACGGGTAGATATTTCTATTAATGAGATGTTGGAGGAATATGTATGGTCAAAGGATTAGATACATTTCAGAAGTACTTTGCAGATTATGAAGAACAGT
>NZ_JAQXUZ010000010.1:0-55327 GCF_029224645.1 Mogibacterium kristiansenii | reverse complement strand
GAGAATCGGCCGGGCATCGCCCATGTTGGCGCCCGTTTGCCGGCAAATCCTTATGCCTCGGTTACGGGGCGCCAACATTTTACCCTGAGAATCGGCCGGGCATCGCCCATGTTGGCGCTCTTTTGCCCGCAAAGCCTTGTGCCTCCGTTACGGGGCGCCAACATTTTACCCTGAGGCTCGGCCGGCAGCCGGCAAAGTTCGCGCTCGGCTGCCCGCAAAGCCAATAAATTCGGTTTTCATGCGCGAACCCCGGTGCCGAGAAGAGCAGAAAGCCGGTCCGGGCGGCACCTGCAGCTCATCCGCCGGCCGCCAAAAAACAATAAAAAAACGAGCAACCTCAGTTGCTCGTCCATGGTGCGCGATCAGGGGTTCGAACCCTGGACACCCTGATTAAGAGTCAGGTGCTCTGCCAGCTGAGCTAATCGCGCATATTCATTTTTTAACCGCTTCATGCGACTCATTTAGTATAACTCAGAAGTCTCAAGAAGTCAAGCACTTTTTTTTAAAAAGTTTTTTCAGTCGCTTCATGCGACTCATTTAGTATAGCCGGAAACGGGGGCAGAGTCAAGCACTTTTTTTATTTTTTTCAAAAAAGTTTTCAAATCTTGCACGGAAAGTTTGCAAAAGCTTTACATGCATATTGCAAACACAATAAAATCAAGCCTTTCAACCACAAATCCTGTAGAAAGCATTGAATTTTCCAAAATGCTGTTGTATAATTTTCAATGAATATTTGTAAGAGCTTATTAATTAGAGCGGATAATACATTTGGGAGGTACAATAGTGTTCTGTAGTAATTGTGGCAACAAAATTGCTGATGGTGCTAAATTCTGCAGCGTCTGTGGAGCTAAAGTGGCATCCACCGGACTGGAATCAGCAACAGAGCATCCCGTAAAAAATAGAAATCAACAGGCTGCCGGCGAAACGAAGACGGCAAAGTCAGCGGATCATGGTTTTAGCATGAATCTGGATTGGGATGACAGCGACACACACGCGCCAAAAAGAAAATCAGAAGTGGCATTCGACTGGAGCTCGGTGGTAGATGACCGAAATTCCAGAAGACGCCCGCGCAAGGAAGTCCGTTCTCCGTGGGAAGATTATTCCGACGAATTTGAAAGCGTGCCAAATCGGTCGGCTTCGTCCGGCACCTCTTCTTATCGTGCGCCGGAAAAGAAGACTTCCTTAGAAGAAGAACTTTTCGGAAAGGAAGAACCGTCCAGAGACCGTAGCCGCACCATGAATTTCATCGATGTCCTGAAGCAGGAAAAAGATGAACAGGAGCGGACGGAATACGAGAACCTGAGAAAGAATGTCCCTGCAGATTCCTTTGAAGACACCGCATATCCGGAACGGAGAGAGTCCGTTCTTCCGGAATATCAGAGAGAGCACACCCAGGGATACACGGATCTGAAGGACGACATCATCGCGGAGATGGACAAGCGGGATGGCGCGGCGACTTTCGAGGAACAGCTGGCAAAAATTCGTGCGGAGAGAGAAGAAGCTCGGAAGCAGGAAGTGGCTCCGGAAAAGCCGCAGAACTTTGTCGAGGACTCCGAGCAGGAGTTTGACCGTATTCTCAGCGGCATGAAGTCCGAGAAGAAGCGCGCACCAAAGCAGGATAATTTGGAATCCATCTTCAGCGGCGGATCCAATATCTTCGAAGACGAAGCGCCGAAGGCCCCGGAAAAAGCAGATCGGAACGCCGTTTTCCACGACTACGAAGATTCTTTTACCAGCGTGGATACACCGTCGGTGGAAGATGAATATGACAACATCCGGCTGAACCACCTGGCAGATGAAGATGAGCAGGAGCCGGAACGGGAAGCGGCAGCGAAGCCGGCGGAAAAAGGTTCCTACGATGATTTCTTCTTCGGGGAGGATGACGTGGAGCTGAATTCGGCCGAACTGGACGATGAATCCGAGGAAGAGGATGTCGCAGCGGGAATCGATCTGTTCGGCGACGACCTGACTCCGGAAGAACCGGCAAAAGAAGAGTCCGACGTGGAAGATGCCTATGCCGGATTTGACGAATATTTGGATTACGTTCCAAAGAGAAGAGCTTCTCGCGCGGCAAGAGTCGAGGAACCGGATGATTTGGATGACGATGATGAGGATTTCTCGCTTGACGACGCTGCGGAAGAGAAGACCCCGGTAAAAGAAACCCCAGCGACCGCTGAGGCGACCGAGGCTCCGGCAGCACCAAGCACCGACGAGAAGGAAGCGGTGGATGATGAAATCGCAGCCCTTCAGAAGAAGCTGGAGATGCTGCTGAAGCAGAAGAGCGGCGAAGCGGCGGAAGAAGCACCGAAGGAACCGACAGTAGAAGTAGAAGCAACTCCGGTAGAGACCGCACCGGAGGAAGTACCGGCAGCAGAGGTTTTGGCCGAGGAAACGGCGGAAGTTGAAGCGGAAACACCGGCAGATGACGCCGGCGTGGATGAATACAACGACGGTGCCATGGACTTCGACTTGGAAGCCGAGCTGGATAACCTGAGCGCGCCGAAGGAACTGGAAGCGCCGCAGGTAGAAGAGAGCTACAGCGATTCCTACATGGATGGAATCGCGGATCAGAATACCGGGGTGCAGAATGATGACGTAACGCCGGTACTGAACATTCAGGATGCAGTGAACAACGATGCGGCGGCGGATTCTGCTTTTGCGGAAAACGAACAGCTGGATTTGGATAAAGAACTGGCACAGCTGGGTTTTGACCTGGGTGTGGATACCACACCGGAAGAACCGAAGGAAGAAGAAATCTTCTTCAATGCGGAAACCATCGATACCGGTGACAACAAGGGAAGCGATACCGTGGTACTGCCTTCCGAGGATATTCTGAATCAGGCGGCAGCGGCGAAAGATCAGAACTCCATGTCCCTGGAGGATTTGGAGAACGACATCTTTGGCGGCGCACCGGATGCAGACGATTTGGAAGCTACCCGCAAAATCGACAAATTCTACACCCTGTATCGTAAGAACGAGGAATTCCAGAAACTTCTGGATGCGGAATACAGCAAGCTGCAGGGCGAGGATATCGACGACGATGTGACCGATGCCATGAACAGCATTCTGGGAACTCAGCCGGAAGCACCGGTACAGGAAGCACCGCAGGCTCCGCAGATGCAGTCTCAGATGCAGGAGGCGGCTCCGCAGGAGAATCCGTCTTCCATGAGCCTCAGCGCTGCGGTAAACGCGGCGGCACCGTCGGCACCGGCGGAAGCCGTACAAGAGACCGGAAAGAAGGCAAAGAAGAAAGCCAAGAAGGTGAAGGAAGAAGCAGATTACGATGAGAAGGGCGGAAGCGTGCTCACCGTTATCGCAATTGTTGTTGCGGTTCTGCTGGTGGTTCTCCTGGGAATCATTCTGATCCTCAACTTCGCTCCGGAGAGCGGCATTGCCCAGACGCTGAACGAGGTGATTGGAAACTACACCAACTTCTTCGCAGACGGCGGCGGTTTCGACGGATTGATGTAATAAAAGCATTTTGCGGCGGTTCACAGAAACTCGCCCCAAAGACAGAGAAAATTTAATAGAATTACATGCAGCGGTGGCGCGCCTATGACGGACGCTGTCGCTGCTTGTTCGTTTTTTTAAAGCGTCCAACGCAGCAATGGAGTGGCGATATGAAGAAAAGAGATAAGAAGCCAAAGGGAATGGACCGAATTCATCGGCCGAAGAAAGGGCTCAGTTTCGTCGTGATGGTAATCGTGGTGATTCTGGTGCTGCTCATCGGCTGCGCCGGTTTTCTCACCAACTGGATGTGGTTTGACAGCCTGGGATTCGAAAAGGTGTTCTGGACGAAGTTCCTGAGCCAACTGGAAATTGGGGTGCCGGTGTTCCTGGCAGCCATGCTTCTAGTGCGCATTTACCTGAAGAGCTTGAAAAAGCATTATTTCATTGAAGTCGAGTCCCACGAGATTCCGGATGAAAAGCGCCTCAATAAGATCTCCTGGGGGATGTCGGTGGTATTCGGCCTCCTGGTGGGACTCTCCGCCGGCGCCAGCACCTGGATGGATTTTCGGCAGTTTGCCAACGCCACATCTTTCGGCCTGAAGGACCCGCTCTTCCATCTGGACATTTCCTTCTACGTGTTTAAATTGGCATTCCTGACTAAAGCCAACAACATCGTGCTGGGAATCGTGGTGGGCATGGTGATCATCACACTGCTGTACTACGGAATCCTGATGACGGTGCGTACCCCGGATGTGTTCGAACGGGAGCCGGAAGAACCGGAGGGCTCGGAAACGCCGGAAGAGAACGCAATTCCTTTTACCCGTAAATACCGGAGTAAGCGCAGCAGCATGCGCACGCTGGATTTGAACAACAGCAATATGAGCCAGCTGCTTCACATCGCGTCGGGGAAACTGACACTGCTGGGAATTATTTTCTACTTGATGGTGGCGATGGATTTCCTGATGCGGCAATTCGATCTGCTGCACGTCCACACGGGTGCGGTGTACGGCGCGGGTTTTACGGATGTAAATGTGAAGCTGTGGGTGTACCGGCTGATTATGGTGCTTTCGATTGTCGGCGCGGTAACACTTTGTCACCACATGCACCGGAAGGAGCCGAAGAAGCTGGTGCGGATTCCGATTGCAATCGTTGTGGTGGGCCTGCTGGGCGGTGTGGTGAGTTTTGCGGTGCAGAATCTGCTGGTGAGCCCGGACGAAATCAATAAAGAAAGCAAATATCTGGAACGGAATATTTCTTATACCCGTCACGCCTATGGGTTGGACAACATCAAGGTGGAGGAATTTCCGGCAGAGCAGAATCTGAATCGGCAGGCGATTCGGAATAACTCTCAGACCATCACCAATATTCGAATCAACGATTATGAGCCGGTGCAGGATTTCTACAATCAGACTCAGAGCATCCGGCAGTACTACGATTTCAACGATGTGGATATCGACCGGTACAACATCGACGGGGAACAGACCCAGACGTATCTGGCAGCCCGGGAAATCAACGAAAGCAAAATCAGTTCCACTTGGATTAACCGCCATCTGAAGTATACCCACGGTTACGGTGCGGCGGTGTCCCGAGTGGATGCGGTTACGGCCAACGGTCAGCCGGATATTATTGTAAAGAATATTCCGCCGGAATCGGAGGCGAAGGATACCGATATTACCCGTCCGGAAATCTATTTCGGCGAATTAACCAACGATTACGTAATCGTGAATACCGATGAGCAGGAATTCGATTATCCGAACGGAAACGAGAACAGCTACAGCACGTACAAGGGGAAAGCGGGAATCAAGCTGAACCTGTTGAATCGGATTCTGTTCTCCGTACGGGAGGGCAGCATGAAACTGCTGGTGTCCTCCAATGTGAACTCCGACTCCCGGATTATCATCAACCGGAACATCAAGGATCGGGTGGAAAAATTGATGCCGTATCTTTCCTACGAGAAGGATCCGTATATGACGGTGGTGAACGGCAAGCTGTACTGGATTGTGGATGCGTACACCACCAGCTCCTATTACCCTTATTCCGAACCGTATTCCGGCGAGGTGGGTTCCACCAACTACATTCGGAATTCCGTAAAGGTTGTGGTAGATGCCTATAACGGAGATACCACCTTCTACGTGGTGGATCAAGACGATCCGGTGGCGCGCACGTATCAGAAAATCTATCCGACTCTGTTCAAGGATGTAAAGGAGATGCCGGAAGGCATCCGGAAGCATATCCGCTATCCGAATTCGCTGCTGAAGATTCAGGCCGGTGTGTACACGAAATACCACATGGATCAGGTGAAGGTATTCTATCAGGATGAAGACCTGTGGGATATCGCACACCAGATCTACGGCACAGAAGAGAAGGAAATGGATCCGAGCTACTTCATCTTTGAACTTCCGGACGAAAAAAAGGCGGAATTCATCAACATGATTCCGTTCACACCGAAGTCCAAACAGAACATGACGGCCATCATGATGGCACGGAACGACGGAAATCGGTACGGCCAGCTGCTGGTATATAAGTTCCCGAAGAACAAGACGGTGTACGGGCCGATGCAGATCGAGGCCCAGATTGACCAGAATACGGAGATTTCCAAGGAATTCTCCCTGTGGAATTCCTCCGGTTCCAAATACCGGAGAGGCGACCTGTTCGTCATTCCAATCAACAACTCCATCATGTACGTGGAACCGGTGTATCTGGAAGCGTCCAACCAGGCGATTCCGGAAATGAAGCGGGTAATCGTAGCCTACGGCGACAAAATCGCGTACGAGTCCACCTTAGAAGATGCGTTGGCGGATCTCTTCGGAGAGGACGAGAACGGCGGACAATCCCAGAGTGCATCCGCGTCTTCCGGTAAAAACAATTCCGAAAAGTCCAACACCAAGGAGTTAATTCAGAAAGCCAACGAAGCCTACGAGAACGCAGTGAACGCCCAGAAAAGCGGAAACTGGAAGAAGTACGGTGATTATCTGGACGAGCTGGAGAAGTATCTGAACCAGTTGGAAGACCGGAATTAATAATATTACGCTATATGTTAAAGAAGGGTTGAGAGGAGAGAAAAATGATAGATTTTGATTTGGACAAAATGCTTTTTACCATCCCGGTAGAGAAACACGATGAGAAGGAGATTGCGGCCATACTGGAGGCCCATCCGGAAGTAAAGTTCGTGTCTCTGACGGGCGTGGATCTGGGAAACCACAACACCGACGAAAAGATTCCGATGAAGGCATTTGTAGAGGACATGGCAAAAATTCTGTGGGACGGCGTTCAGACCGATGGATCCAGCGTAGCGCTTCCGCTGATTGCCGAACTGTCCAATGCCAGAGTGGACATCCTTCCGGACAAGGAAGTGAACTGGTACGTGGAGTACAACTTCATGAACATCGATTACAAAACCGGACTTCCGGTGGGAACACTGAGAATTCCATCCTTCCTGAGACACAACAACGAACGGATGGTAGGTTCCCGAATCTATGCGAGAAGATTGACGAAGAAGTTCCGTCGGGGACTAATGGAACTGATTCAGAACAATCCGTATGTAACGGACTACATCGGCGGATTGGATTCTCCGGAAGATATTGAAGATGTGGTGCTCACCAGCGCCACCGAACTGGAATTCTGGGTAAAGACGCCGGATGACCGGGCGGACCGGGATCAGCTGTACACCTCTCAGGAACTGAAAGAGCAGTATTGGAAGCGCACCATCGGACCGGTGGGAACGGCGATGGAACAGACCCTGGAAATTCTGAACCGCTACGGATTCGAAGTGGAAATGGGACATAAAGAAGTGGGCGGCGTCCGTGCCAAGATGGGCAACAGCGGCGATTTCGACCATATCATGGAACAGCTGGAAATCGACTGGAAGTACTCCAACCCACTCCAGGCAGCGGACAATGAAAGCCAGATTAAACATATCATCCGAGATGTATTCCGGGCCAACAACCTGGAGGTTACCTTCCTGGCAAAACCGATGCAGGGCGTTGCCGGAAACGGGGAACACACCCATCTGGGCGTGATGGCAAAGCTGAAGAACGGCAAGATGATCAACCTGTTTGAACCGATCGACCGGGAAAAGGATTTCATGAGTCCGATCGGATACGGTTCCCTGATGGGAATTCTGCGGAACTATGAAATTCTCAATCCGTTCGTGGCACAGACTCACGATGCCTTCCAGAGACTAAAGCCGGGATACGAAGCGCCGGTATGCGTGGTTACATCCCTGGGAAGAGACTGCGTAACCCCATCCCGGAACAGAACCGTATTGATCGGCGTGGTTCGGGATATGAAAAATCCGATGGCCACCCGTTTCGAACTGCGTTCGCCGAACCCGCATTCCAACACCTATCTGATTATCGGTTCCGCTTACATGCTGATGCTGGATGGAATTCGCTCGGTGCTGGAGAACAAGCGAACACCGCAGGAATTGGAGAAGGCCATCTCCAAAAAGGCGGGGGAAGAGGACATCTATCTGGAAAAGGATCGTCAGTATCGTTCCGAAGAAAACGTATTCACGTATTATACGGAAGAAGAGAGGGAACAGCTTTTCGGCAAGGCACCGGCAACGGTATGGGAGAACTTCAGAGCCTTTGATGAGCAACGAGACGAACTGGTAAAGATTACCGGAGGAGACGACACCATCGCCCTGATCATCCGTTCTTACCGGGATCAGATGACCTTGAAGTGGAGCACGGAATTCCACGATCGGTTGATTCCGAACACCATGAATTTCGTTCGCCAGTGCGTGAAGGCACACACCGAGAACAGTGCAACGGATTACGATATCATGAACTGGAGACAGGTCAACGACCTGAGACACCGTCTGGGAAAGGATTATATCGGAAAGAAATCCATCCTGTCCCAGGCAAAGCTGGCACTGGACGAAGAGAACTTCCAGCTGGCTTCCGACCTGGAATTGGAAATTCAGCATTTGACGGAAGAGCTCCGCGACCTGTATAATGATTACCAGAAGAATCTATTCTAATCACAAATAATTAATTCTGTATCAGAAAGAAGAAGGATAAAAAATGCTAGACGTTAAACGAATCAGACAGAACTTCGATGAAGTGAAAAAAGATGTAGAAAGACGCGGCAAAGGCGATTTCGGCATGGAAGACGTACGGAAGTACGACACCGAGAGAAGAGAATTGCTGGCGGAAGTGGAGCAGTTGAAAAACAGACAGAATACCGCTTCCCGAGAGGTTCCGAAGCTGAAGAAGGCCGGAGAAGATACCACCGCCCTCTTCAAGGAACTGAAGGAGCTTAGCCAGCGCATCAAAGAACTGGACGGTAAGGTCAGCGAGGCGGAGGAAAACCTTCACAATGCCCTTCTGGGCGTGCCGAACACACCGAATAAGGAAGTTCCGGACGGTATCGACGATTCCGACAACGTGGAGATTCGGAAGTGGGGTGAACCAACCGAGTTTTCCTTCGAACCAAAAGCACACTGGGATATTGGTGAGAACCTGGACATCCTGGACTTCGACCGGGCGTCGAAGCTTTCCGGTGCCAGATTCACGGTCTACAAGGGCCTGGGCGCTCGGCTGGAGCGAGCATTGATTAACTTCATGCTGAACCTGCATACCGAGGAACAGGGATACACCGAAATCCTCCCGCCGTTCATGGTAAATGCTGCGGCAATGACCGGAACCGGTCAGCTGCCAAAGTTCGTGGACGATATGTATCACCTGGAAGGTGTGGATGAATACCTGATTCCGACCGCCGAGGTTCCGGTAACCAATCTGAGAGCCGGCGAAATTCTCAGCGGCGACGAACTGCCGGTATACTACACGGCGTATACCCCATGCTTCCGTAAAGAAGCGGGTTCCGCCGGAAGAGATACCCGCGGCCTGATTCGTCAGCACCAGTTCAACAAGGTGGAAATGGTGAAGCTGGTTGCGCCGGAGACTTCCTACGATGAGCTGGAGAAGCTGACCCTGGATGCGGAAGAAGTGCTGAAGCAGCTGAAGATTCCGTACCACGTGGTACGCCTGTCTGCCGGAGATCTGGGATTCTCCTCTGCGATGACTTACGATATCGAAGTGTGGATGCCAAGCTACGGAAGATATGTTGAGATTTCCAGCTGCAGCAACTTCGAGGATTATCAGGCGCGGAGAGCGGATATCCGGTTCAAGAGGGACCGGGATACCAAGCCGGAATTCGTCCATACGTTGAACGGCTCCGGACTGGCAGTGGGCAGAACCGTTGCGGCCGTCCTGGAGAATTACCAGCAGGAAGACGGCTCGGTCATCGTGCCGGAGGTACTGCGCCCGTACGTGGGAACCGACGTAATTCGATAAAAACAACTGAAGTCACCCCGGATATTCCGACTGGTCGGAGGTCCGGGGCCTTTTGATTTTATTTTTAGGAAAACGAAAGAACGAGGGACGGAAAATGAATAGAAGAACGGTGACGGATTTTCTGGTGGAACACAAGCGCCAAGATCCCATATCCTTCCATATGCCGGGGCACAAGGGGCGAAGCCGGCTGTACAAGGAGCTTGGGTACGGCGATTTTCTGAAGAACATCATGGGCAGCGACATTACGGAGATTCCGGGGGCGGATGCGCTGACCCGGCCGGAGTCGGTGATTCGCCGGGTGATGGAGAATTATGCGGCGCTGTACGGCGTGCGACATACGGAGCTTCTGGTGAACGGGAGCAGTACCGGATTGATTGCATCTGTTTTGGCGACGGTGCCTCGGGGCGGCAAGCTGATTATGGGACGAAATTCCCACAAATCGGTGTTTTCGGCCCTTCGCCTGGGGGGCATTGAGCCGGTGTACGTAAAACCCTTGACGGATGAGAAGACCGGGCTGCAGGGGGCGATTTCCCCGCGGGATGTGGCGGCGGCGCTGCGAGAACATCCGGATGCATCGGCGGTGCTGGTGACCAGCCCCAATTATTACGGGGTGCTTTCGGAAATTGAAGATATCGCTCTGGAAGCTCACGCGGCGGGAAAGGTGCTGATCGTGGATCAGGCCCACGGTGCCCATTTGAAATTCTTTGACGAAGGCGCTCGAAAAAAGCGGGCGGCAGAAAACCTGCGGGCGGATCTGGTGGTGAACAGCACGCACAAAACCCTGATGTCTTTTACGGGGACCGCCATCCTCAACGTGTGCAGTGACCGGGTGGACGTTTCCCGAATTTCGGAGACGGTGCGGATGCTCCAGACCACCAGCCCTTCCTACATTCTGATGGGGAGCTTGGATGTGAACGAGAAAATCCTGCGCTGCGGTCGGGAACTTTTTCAGGCGTGGCAGTCCGACCTGCAGTATTTCTATGAGAATTACCGGTCCGTTACCGGCCTTTCGGTTATCGAGAACCGGGAGCTGGACCGGAGCAAAATCAACCTGAACATGAAGCCCTACGGTTTCGGCGGCGAGCGGCTGGCGGCGGAGCTGCAGGAGCAGAACATCTGGGTGGAAATGGTCCACGGGGATTACGCCATGCTGATGACCGGTCTGGGAAACGAGCGCCGGGATTACGAAAAACTGCTGGAGGCCTTGCAGTATATCAGCGGCAAGTACGGGATTACGGAAAACGAGACGGGGCGCAGCGAAGACGTTCTTGCATTTAATCTGGAGCAAGGCCCGATTCCGTCAATAAAAGAACGAATTCCGCTGGCGGAGGCGGCCGGCCGCCGTCTGTACGATTCCCTGATTCCGTATCCGCCGGGGATTCCTCTGGCCTGCCCCGGTGAAATTCTGACAAAAGAAGCGGTTCAATACCTGCAGGAGCGGGTTCGCCGGAACGAAACGGTAATCGGCGTAGATGAAACCGGATATGTGTGCGTCGCACCGGAAGTGTAAGCGGGCGAAAAGCTGCTTTTGGGGGAGAAAAATGAAGAAAAATCTTGAAAAGTGTGACAGAAACTAAACATACAAAAGTGATTTTTCCGTGAAATTTCAAGTGATTTTTGTGAAAGAGTAGTGTATAATAGTTCAGTGAATATTGTTATTACATTTTGTAGGAAAGGAAGGTTGCTTAAGGATGAGCCAAGGTAAACACTTACCTAGCATTCTGGTACCGCACCACAAGAATACCTCGAATCTCGAGACCGTGGTTATGCCGGTTCCGGATGTTGTAAAAATCTGCATGTCGCAGAGCATCGGTGCTCCTTGTAAACCTCTCGTTGCAAAGGGTGACCACGTAAAAGTCGGACAGAGAATCGGTGACACCGATGCTTTTGTCAGCGCACCGGTACACTCCAGTGTTTCCGGAACGGTTACGGATATCGTTCAGTCCCGTGGAGGCATGGGCGGAATGGAAACCCTGATTGTAATCGAGACAGACAAGAAACAGGAAGTGAGCGAGGAAGTTCAGATTCCGCACGTTACGAATCATGCAGAATTCGTTAAAGCAGTAAGAGACAGCGGCGTCGTTGGTCTCGGAGGGGCTTCGTTCCCAACACATATCAAACTGAATCCGAAGAACCTGGATGAGTGTGACGTTCTGGTTGTAAACGCAGCAGAATGTGAACCGTACATCACCGGGGATAATCGTATGATGCTTGAACAGGGTCAGGATGTTCTGGACGGAATGAAACTGATCATGAAATACCTGAATTTGAAGAAGGGTATTATCGGAATCGAAGAGAACAAGCCGGAAGCGATTGAAAACATGAACAATCTGATTCAGCAGAACGGATTTGATGACATTGAGGTGCTTGCGCTTCAGTCCAGATATCCGAAGGGTGCTGAGCGTGTTCTGGTGTATGAAGCGACCGGTAAGGTGATGGATGCAGGAGTTCTCCCGGCACAGCTGGGCGTAATTCTGGACAACGTATCCACCGTCGCAATCATTGCCGAGTTCTTCAAGACCGGAATGCCAATCGTTCGCAGAAGAATTACCGTAGACGGGGATGCGGTAGCAGAGCCGAAGAACGTATTCGTTCCAATCGGTACTCAGATTGCGGATGTAATGGAATTCTGCGGCGGATACAAGAAAGAGCCGAAGAAGATCGTAATGGGCGGACCGATGATGGGTCGTGCGACCAACTCGGACGAGAACGTTACCATGAAGAATACCGGATCCCTGCTGGCATTCGGTAAGGAAGCTGCAGAAGTAAAGGTTGAGACCGGCTGCATCAACTGCGGACGTTGTATCAGCGCATGTCCGTTCAAGCTGATGCCGGTTATTTTTGCGGAGGCATATAATAGAAAAGACGTGGAGAGACTTCAGAAGTTCAACGTTATGCAGTGCATGGGCTGCGGAAGCTGCTCCTACATCTGCCCGGCAAGAAGACCTCTCAGCTTCGTGAATACACTGGCAAAGGGTATGGTAAAGGAGGCGACAAGTAAGTAATGGAAAAACAGAAATTTCACTCTAACCTGATCGTGTCCAATGCGCCGCATATCGTTACGGATGCGGATACGACGAAACTGATGGGATCCGTTCTGCTTGCACTGGCACCGGCCTTTGTTGCGGGAGTATATGTGTTCGGAGCAAGAGTAATCCTGCTCTGCGCAGTATGCATCATCGCCAGTGTCGGTTTTGAATGGCTCTACAATTATCTTGCAAAGAAGCCACAGACGGTAGGCGACCTGAGTGCGGCTGTTACCGGTCTTCTGATCGCGTACAACGTACCGGCAAACTTCCCGCTGTGGATGGCTGTAATCGGTTGCTTCGTTGCCATTGTAGTTGTTAAACAGCTCTACGGCGGAATCGGAAAGAACTTCGTAAACCCGGCAATTACAGCAAGAATTTTCCTGTTCATCTCCTTCGCGGCAAACATGTCCACATGGCCGCTGCCAAGAATGGCGGAGACAACAGATGCGACCACCGGTGCGACTCCGCTTGGAATCCTGGCAGAAGGCGGCGCAGGTGCAAAACTGCCGTCCAACATGGATATGTTCCTGGGCTTCATCGGCGGTTCTGTTGGTGAAGTGAGTGCACTGGCACTGCTCATCGGCGGTGCATATCTGATTTGGAAGAAAGTCATTTCTCCAATCATTCCGTGTGCATTCATCGGAACTGTATTCGTCATTGCTCTGATTTACACCAAGTCCTTCCACATGGCTGTATTCCATATTCTGGCCGGTGGTGTTATGCTGGGTGCAATCTTCATGGCAACGGACTATGTTACAACTCCAAAGCTCCCATCCGGACAGATTATGTTTGGTATCGGCTGCGGAATCATCACAATGGCAATCCGTCTTTTCGGAAGCTATCCGGAAGGCGTATCCTTCTCCATCCTGCTGATGAACATCTGCACACCGCTGATCAACAGATGGAGCTTCAAGCGTTATTGTGCAGGAGGTGCGAACAGTGGAAAATAAGACAAACACATTCCAGGAATTCGTTAAACCGATCCTCGTACTGGTATGCATCTGCTTTGTGGTTACACTGGCACTTGCATTTACATATGGTGTAACCAAGCCGGTTATCGATGAAAACACTCTGAAGGCGGCAAACGAAGCCAGAAATGAACTTCTGCCGGCAGCAAAGGGTGAATTCAAGCAGTATAACGGCGACATGTACGTTCTGGAAGCAAAGAAGGTATATGTAACAGAAGTATTTGATGCAACCAACGGATCCGGCATGGTGGTAACCGCTATGTCCAACTCCTACGGCGGCATGCTGACCGCAATGATCGGTATCGACAAAGACGGTGCCATCACCAACGTGAAGGTTACCAACCACTCCGATACCGCCGGTGTAGGTACAAAGGCACAGACGCCGGAGCACCTGGGTCAGTATAAGAGCCTGAAAGCACTTGGAAATGAGAACATCAAGAGCGACAACACGGTAAAATACGTAACCGGTGCGTCCGTATCTTCCGGTGCAATCCACAAGGCTGTATACGCAGCTCTGGAACAGTATAAGAGTATGGGAGGTGTTCAGTAATGGCAAAAAAGAGCAAACTTTCCATATTGACAAATGGAATTATTAAGGAGAACCCGGTACTGGTACTTCTGATCGGTACCTGCCCGACGCTGGCAACATCTTCTTCCCTGTCCAATGGTCTGGGAATGGGTCTCTCCGCAACAGCAGTACTGATCTGCTCGAACATCGTAATTTCCCTTCTTCGGAAGATTATTCCGGATAAGGTAAGAATCCCTTGCTACATCGTAGTTATTGCCGGATTCGTAACATTGGTACAGTTCGTACTTCAGGCATATGTACCGTCCCTGTATCAGTCTCTGGGACTGTTCCTGCCGCTGATCGTAGTTAACTGTATCATCCTGGGAAGAGCGGAAGCATTCGCAAACAAGAACAACATCATCGATTCCGCACTGGACGGTGTTGGAATGGGTCTTGGATTCACTCTGACACTGGGCCTGATGGGTGCCATCAGAGAACTTCTGGGTGCCGGAACTCTCCTGGGCTACACCGTATTCGGTTCCTGGTTCACACCAATCGGATTCTTCAATCTGGCTCCGGGCGGATTCTTCGTATACGGATTCCTGATTGCAATGCTGAACCTGGCTACAAAGGGCAAAGCACTGAAGAAACAGTCCTTCAGCTGTGGCGGATGCCCGATGTACAATTCCTGCAACTTGGCAGAAGTAAAGGACGAAGTCGCAGCAGCGGCACCTGTCCAGAAAGGAGCTGAAGCATAATGGTTAATCTGATTATTATCTTTATGTCGATCGTACTGGTCAACAACTTCCTGTTGTCTCAGTTCCTGGGTATCTGCTCGTTCCTGGGTGTATCCAACAAGATGGATTCCGCTGTAGGTATGAGTGGCGCCGTTATCTTCGTAATGGTTCTTGCTGAACTGGTTACATGGCCGATTCAGCAGGTACTGAACAAGTTCGATATCGGATATCTGCAGACAGTTGTATTCATTCTGGTCATCGCAGCTCTGGTACAGTTCGTAGAGATGTTCATGAAGAAGTTCATGCCGGCACTTCAGAAGGCGCTGGGTATCTTCCTTCCTCTGATCACCACCAACTGTGCGATCCTGGGTGCGACCATCAATGCAATCAACTATGATTATACGTTTATTCAGTCTATCGTATACGCACTGGGTGCAGGCGTTGGTTACGGATTAGCCATGGTTCTGTTCGCAGGTGTACGTGAAGAAAAGCTCTGGGATGAGAGCGGCGTACCGGCTGCTTTCAAGGGTGTGCCGATGGTTCTCGTAAGTGCAACCATCCTGTCCCTGTCCTTCATGGGCTTCTCGGGATTATTCCAGTAAGGGGGCGGCAGAATGAGTAGTGCAATTTTAACACCAGTCGTTATTGTTGTAGTTGCCGGTTTCATCGCAGCACTTCTTCTGACCATTGCATCCAAAGCATTCTACGTAAAAGTAGATGAGCGTGTCACACAGGTAAGAGCGATTCTGCCGGGTGCAAACTGCGGTGGATGCGGATTTGCAGGTTGTGATGACTATGCAAATGCAGTAGTTACAGACGAAAATCAGAGCTGTTCTGCATGTACCGTTGGCGGAGCTGCATGTGCAGAGCAGATTGCAGAACTGCTGGGCAGAAATGCCGGTGCCGGCGAGAAGCAGGTAGCAAGAGTAACTTGTAACGGTTCCTGCGACGCAACCGGAAAGATTGCAGAATATCAGGGCCTGATGTCCTGTAAGGCTGCAAAGACCTATTTCAGCGGAAACGGACAGTGCCAGTTCGGTTGTATCGGACTGGGAGACTGTGCGGCAGTATGTGATTTCAACGCAATCGGCGTAATCGACGGAGTTGCCATTGTGAACAGAGACAACTGCGTTGCCTGCGGCAAGTGCGTAAAGGAATGCCCGCAGCACATCATCCATCTGGTACCGGAAAAACAGCAGGTAAACGTACTCTGCTCCTCCAAGGACAAGGGTGCTCTCACCAGAAAGAACTGCTCCAACGGATGTATCGGATGCGGTAAGTGTGCAAAGGTCTGCAAGTTTGATGCCATCACCGTTGAGGACAATCTGGCAAGCATCGATCCGGAGAAGTGCAAGAACTGCGGTATGTGCATGAGAGTGTGCCCGACCGGCGCAATCAACAGCTTCAGCCTGAAGCATGCAAAAGTAGCAATCAAAATGAACGAAAAGGAAGCAGCGGAGAAGGCAGCAAAGGTTGCTGCTGCAAAAGCTGCAAAGGAAGCAGCGGAAGCTCCGCAGGCATAAGGTCTGAAGTCACGCCCTCCGATTTTTCGGGATTAAGAAACAGAACCCATTAGATGTGCATGACGCGTCTAATGGGTTTTTTCATATGCATCCCCGTTTGAATTTGTTGTCTCTTTAAATATATGGGTAGACACCTTGAACTTTGTCCGGAATTAAGGTATAATTTCGATACTAGGGACCACAAGGAGGTTAGTGATATGGCTATTTTGAATCTTACAAAGGAAAATTTCGCACAGGAGGTGCTTCAGTCAGATAAAACAGTTTTGGTTGATTTCTATGCTGACTGGTGCGGACCGTGCAAGATGCAGGGACCGGTTCTGGAGGAGCTGGCCAATGATCGTGACGATGTAAAGGTGTGCAAGCTCAACATCGATGAACAGCGGGACCTGGCAATCGAGTACGGTGTAATGAGCATCCCGACCCTGATGATTGTAAAGGGCGGAGAAGTGACTTACAAAGAAGTGGGTTTGACTCAGAGAAGAGAATTGGACAAGATTCTTGGATAGAGAGAATCCGAAGATGAAGTAAGTATTTTGCCGGAGTAGAGGCCGGTAAAAAATGAAAAGAAATGAAAAGAAACGAAAAGGGCGCAGGATGAGGAATTCATCCGGCGCCCTTCTCTCTTGGGTGTCCACGAATATTCGTGAAGGCCTCTCTAATATGGTCGGTTTTCGGGAAATCGGAAGAAATTGACGACGGAACGCTCTCCCCCGAGGTTCCGTCGTCAATTTCCTCGCGGCCGTCGGGTAGATTAGAGTGGAATGCTAAGGGGAGAAGGTGGAATGAGGTCTTGAAAGCAGGAAATTCGTGTGAAATGAAGTGATTTTGATATTGGCGTGAAAACGGATTAGAGTAAAAAATATAAGAAAACATTAGATTGACGACAGACTATTGGAAATCGAGGATCTGTCGTCAATTTTTATGATGCAGAATGTATATTAGAGCAGAATACAGAAAGCAATGATTGGAGTTGGCGCCGTGCATTCGGCAAAGTCTTATATCACCGTTTAGGGGCGCCAACAATTTGAGCGGAGCCAGAGAGGCGGCCGGCCGAGTTGGCGCCATGCAGGCGGCAAAGCCTTATGTCACCGTTTCGGGGCACCAACAATATGAGGCGGAGCCAGAGAGGCGGCCGGCCGAGTTGGCGCCATGCAGTCGGCAAAGGCTTATGTCACCGTTTAGGGGCGCCAACAATATGAGGCGGAGCCCGTGAAGCGGCCGGCCGAGTTGGCGCCGTGCAGTCGGCAAAGGCTTATGACACCGTATAGGGGCGCCAACAATATGAGGCGGAGCCCGAGAGGCGGCCGGCCGAGTTGGCGCCGTGCAGTCGGCAAAGGCTTATGTCACCGCTTCGGGGCGCCAACAATATGAGGCGGAGCCAGAGAGGCGGCCGGCCGAGTTGGCGCCGTACAGGCGGCAAAGCCTTATGTCACAGCTTAGAGGCGCCAACACCGGCTCCGATTCCCGGGTCCGAGGCCGGTTTCGCACTCGTTTTACCTGTTCTTTACGTTTATTTGATAGTGAATATTACATTGCGGGCGTATCATTTTTATATAAAAGGAGAGAAGTATGTACGGAGTTATAGATATTGGATCAAATACGATTCGGCTGGTGGTGTTCGATTACGACGGAACATCCATTCGCCGGGTGCTGAACAAGAAGATTACCGCCGGGCTGGCCGGATACATCAATAAGGACCATGAAATGCGCAAGAGAGGCGTTCAGGTGGCGGTAGAATCGCTGATGGAATTGAAGACGGTTACCGACCAGTTCAGTTTGGATGAAATCGGCGTGTTTGCCACGGCACCACTTCGGAACATCATCAACACGGAAGAGGTTCTGGTCGAGATTGAGAAGGAAACCGGTTTCTCGGTGAAAGTGCTGAGCGGACAGCAGGAAGCGAGCTACGGTTTTGCCGGGCTGCGTCAACAGATTTCCATGGACGAAGGCGTCATGATTGATGTGGGCGGCGGAAGCAGCGAAGTGGTGGCCTTCCGAAATGACGAAGCGCAGCTCACCACCTCTATCCCGTGGGGATCTCTAAACCTGTATCGGAAATACGTAAAGGAAATCATTCCGGAGCCGAAAGAACTTAAGGAAATCGACCGTCTCATGCGGAAGCATTTCGAGAAAATCCAACTTCCGAAGCGCAGCTACCACCTGCCTCTCTGCGTGGAAGGCGGTGCCGGCCGAGCTTTTGTGAAGGTGCTTCAGCGGAAATATCCGGAAGCTGTGCATGACGGAAAGTATGGCCGAAAGTATTTACAGAAGATGCTGGATTTCTACAAAGAGAATCCGTCCCAGTTCTCGGACCTGATTCTTCGGTCCGCACCGGAGCGGATACACACTTTGCTTCCGGGAATGGCGGCGCTGAATGCGGCAGCCGATGTTTTCGGGGTAAAAGAAATCGTTACTGTGGAATACGGCGTCCGAGAGGGTTTCCTGATGGAAGAAATCCTGAAGAAAAAGGAAAACAAACCAAAATTAGAAGAGGAAACTGCAAAATAGGGGGATAGAGTAAAATGTTAAGTTGTACGCAGGAAGACCATGAAAGCGGAAGATACATGCAGAACCGGGAACTGTCCTGGCTTCAGTTCAACGAGCGATGCATGCGCCAGGCAAAGGATTCGAGCAATCCGTTGCTGGAACGGCTCCGCTTCCTATCGATTTTTACGTCTAATCTGGACGAATTCTTTATGGTCCGGGTGGGCAGCCTAATCGATATGCTGCCGCTGGGAAAGAAATACACCGATGATAAAACCGGAGAGACCGCGGAGGAGCAGCTGACAAAGATCTACGACCGGGTACGGATTCTGTACGCACAGCGAGATGCCATCTACCAGGAACTGGAGAAGGAATTCCGAATCAAAGGCGTTTTCCGTCTGAAGTATGAAGAAATGACCGCCTCCGAACAGGAATACGTGGAGAACTACTTCAGCAATTCCATCTTGCCGATGCTTTCCCCGATGCTGGTGGATCCCCAGCATCCTTTCCCGCACCTCAGCAACAAGGGCGTTGAAATCTGCGTGCGATTGCGGAAAAAGAAGGGCGAAGAATACTTTGCCTTCTTGCCGGTGCCGGTGGACCTGCCGCAGATCCTGTACCTGCCGGGTCCGGGGGTTCGGTACATCGGCATGGAAGACCTGCTTTTAGAACTGGCGGACGTGGTCTTTGACACCTACACGGTGGAAGAAAAGATTCAAATCTGCATCACCCGAAATGCGGATATCCACGCAGAAGATGAGGACTGCGAGAAAAACGAAGATTTCAGAAAAGTCATGCAGAAGCTGCTGAAGGATCGGCGCCGCTTGGCCCCTCTTCGCCTGGAAATGACCGACCATCCGAGCTCGAAAATGCTGAAGTTCCTGCAGAGCCGCCTGCTCCTCAGCGACAGTCAGATTTTCTATACCGGCGGTCCGTTGCAGATGAAGTACGCCTACGGGCTGGAAAACAAGCTGAACCCGGAGCAGAAGAAGGAGATGCTTTTTGAGCCGTACACTCCGAAAACTCCGGGGGAACTTGCCGGAAAAGAATCCATGTTCGATCGGATTCGTAAGCAGGATCGTCTGCTGTCCTATCCGTACGAAAGCATGAAGCCGTTCCTGCGCCTGCTGGAGGAATCGGCATCGGATCCGGATGTCCGTTCCATCCAGATTACCATTTACCGATTGGCGGGTAAAAGCAAGTTGGTCAAATACCTGTGCCGGGCGGCCGAAAACGGCAAGAAGGTCACGGTATTGATCGAACTCCGCGCTCGTTTCGATGAGCAGAACAACATTGACTGGTCCAAGGAATTTGAAAAATCCGGATGCACCATCATGTACGGCATGGCCAATTTCAAGGTACACTCCAAGCTGTGCCTGATTACCCGAAATGAGCGGGGGACCCTTCGTCGGTACACCCAGATCGGAACCGGCAATTATAACGAAACCACCTCCAAGCTGTACACGGACTTTTCCCTGATGACCGCCGACCCGGGAATCGGAGAGGATGCGGCGTTGTTTTTCCGGAACATGGGAATCGGAAACCTGGAGGGAAGGTACGATCACCTGCTGGTGGCACCGTTAGAGCTGCAGGAGAAAGTCATTGCGGGAATCGAGCGGGAGATGCAGAAAGGCCCGGAGGGATACCTGTTCTTCAAGCTGAATTCCCTGACGGATCGCCGCATCATCGAAAAACTGCGGGACGCTTCCTGCGCCGGCGTGAAGATTCACATGATGGTGCGCGGTATCTGCTGCCTGGTTCCGGGCATTCCGGGGGAGACGGAGAACATCGAGGTTCGAAGCATCGTGGGCCGGTATCTGGAGCATTCACGGATTTATGTTTTTGGAAAGGGTTCGACGGAAAAGATGTACATCGCCTCGGCGGACTTTATGACACGAAATACTCGCCGAAGAGTGGAAGTGGGATGTCCGATTCTGGATCCGAACGTTCGGGCAAAAATATGGGAAGTCATCCATCTTCAGTGGTCCGACAATACGAAGGCCATGAAGCTGCTGCCGGAGTGTAAGTACGAGCCGGTGATTGGTGAGGACGGTGTGAACAGCCAGGAGGAGCAGATGAAGCTGGCAGAGGAATCCCGACGCAAGACAGAAGGCGGCGAGGAAAAGAAAGAGCCGCAGAAAAACCTGTGGCAGCGCATCATCCACTGGGGAAAATAATATGGGAACTGCGGGGGTCCCAATTGCACTTTCATTAAAACAATCAAAAATACCGTAAAAGTTTGTAATTAAATACAAAAGGATTATTGACATCCCATCATGGGATGAATATAATATTACCATCGAGTCGTAAAAGGGGATAATATAGAATCGATAGTCGGGAAAGGGGATTCCCACAAGCAGAGAGGTCGTTTGATCTGAAGTCAAAGAGTCGGAGCATGCTCCGGCTCTTTGTTGTATGATGAAAGTTGGGAATCCCTTGTCGAAAAGGTGCTTTTCTTGAACACTACGGAATATCTGTGATATAATGAGCCGGTTAATGCGAGGAGGAAATATGGAACCGATTATCCGGGTGGAGAACCTGACATTTGAATACCGAAAAGTATCCCCGGAAGGACCGGCGACGTCTTTTCGTGCTGTCGACGGGGTGACTTTTGAGGTGCCGTCCGGTGAATTCGTGGCGGTTCTGGGGATGAACGGCTCCGGAAAGTCCACCTTGGCAAAGCATTTGAACGGCCTTCTCCTTCCCACTGAGGGAGATGTATGGATTGAAGGGATGAATACCCGGGAAGACGATCATATCTGGAATATCCGAAGCACGGTTGGAATGGTTTTTCAGAATCCGGACAATCAGATTGTGTCCTCCGTGGTGGAGGACGACGTGGCTTTCGGCCCGGAGAATTTGGGGGTGGACCCTGCGGAGATTCGTCGGCGGGTGGACGAAGCCCTTCAAGCGGTAGGTATGTATGAGCAGCGGCTGAAAGCGCCCCACATGCTGTCCGGAGGACAGAAGCAGCGAATCGCCATTGCGGGAGCCATCGCCATGCGGCCGAAGTGCATTGTGTTCGATGAACCTACTGCCATGCTGGATCCCAAAGGGCGCCATCAGGTGATGGACATCATTCATCGCTTGCACGAAGCGGGAATCACGGTAATCCTCATCACTCATTTTATGGAAGAGGCGATGCAGGCGGACCGGCTGATTGTCATGAAGGACGGCCGGATTACTGACGATATGCCGCCGAGAGATTTTTTTGCAGATCACGAGAGAATTCAGCGCGCCGGATTGGAAATGCCGGCCATCATTGCGCTGAGAGAAGAATTGATCCGGCTGGGATTGCCGGTGGATGCTTCGGTGCAGACCGAAGAGGAATTGATAGAGGCCATATGTCAATTACAGTAGAGAATCTTACATATACATATTCGAAGGGACTGCCCAACGAGACGCGGGCGCTGGAGGATGTCTCCTTTCAGTTGGAACCGGGGGAGTTTGCGGCGGTGATCGGCCACACCGGTTCCGGAAAATCCACGTTGATGCAGCAGCTGAACGGGTTGCTCCGTCCCGACTCCGGTAAAATCACGGTGGGGGAGGTGTGCATCACCGACCCGTCCACCAAGATGACGGAAGTGCGCCGGAAGGTGGGATTGGTATTTCAGTATCCGGAATACCAGCTGTTCGAGGAAACGGTGGCCAAGGACGTGGCTTTTGGCCCGAAGCAGGTCGGTATGACCGGCGAGAAACTGGACCGGGTGGTGGAGGAATCCATCCGTCTGACGGGACTGGATTACGAAGAAGTGAAAGAACGGTCGCCTTTCGAATTGTCCGGGGGACAGAAGCGGCGAGTGGCCATTGCGGGAGTGCTGGCCATGAAGCCGGAAATCCTGATTCTGGACGAACCCACCGCCGGGTTGGATCCTTCCGCCCATCGGGATGTTCTGGAGTTGATTCGGAGGATACATCGGAAGGAGCGCATGACCATTCTGCTGGTTTCTCATAACATGGGAGATGTTGCGGAGCTGGCGGACCGGGTGCTGGTGATGAATCGGGGGAAGCTGGTGATGAACGGAACGCCGGCGGAGGTGTTTTCTCGAGGAGAACCGCTTTGGGAAATGGGCCTGGGGCTGCCCCCGGCCACGGAATTTATGGAGCGGCTAAAGGATCGGATGCCGGGAATCGATACGGCACAGTTGAGTATTGAAGATGCGGCGAAGGAAATCTGCCGGTATCTGAAAGGCAGGAAGAAATGATTCGGGATATCACGTTAGGACAATATTATCCGGAACAGTCGGTGATTCACCGGCTGGATGCCCGAACGAAGATTCTGGGAACCCTGCTGTATATCATTGAGCTTTTTTTGGTGAATTCCTTTGCGGGGTTTGGCCTGGTGATTCTGGCACTGGGGGTGCTCATCGGAATCTCAAAAGTGCCGGTGCGATTTATTTTCAGGGGATTGAAGGCGGTGGTCTTCATCATTCTGCTGACCTTTTTGCTGAACCTGTTCATGTTCGACGGAACGGTACTGTGGCATTGGAAATTTCTCACCATCACCTATGAAGGGCTGTATCGGTCCTGCTTTATGGCGCTGCGGCTGATCCTTCTGATTATCGGGACCTCCATGCTGACCCTGACCACCAAACCCATGGAACTCACCGACGGTCTGGAGAAATTACTGAAACCGTTTAACCGGTTCGGGTTGCCCAGCCACGAGGTTGCACTGATGATGAGCATCGCCCTGCGTTTTATTCCGACTCTCTTGGAGGAGACGGATAAAATCATGAAGGCCCAGCAGGCCCGGGGGGCGGACTTCGAATCCGGGAATCTGATTCAGCGGGTGAAGAACATGATACCGATTCTGATTCCCCTGTTCGTGGGATCCTTTCGGATTGCACAGGATTTGGCGCTGGCCATGGAGGCACGGTGCTACCATGGGGGTGTCGGACGCACCCGCATGAAGGAAATTGTTTTTAGCCGAAGAGATGGGGTGGCCGGAGTTTTGCTGGCGGTCTTTCTGGGAATCGTAATCGCATCCCGGTGGATGCCGCTGCCTTAGAGGAATGTTATTGTTTTTATTAAAATTTAAATTATAGAATAGAGAGAGAACGGCGTGAGACAGAGAAAAGTTAAAAATCTGGAAGAGAAATATGCAAAGTATGAGGAGTTTCTGGTGTACCATCCGGAGGCTTGCAAGGGAAATTGGCAGGAACGGGTGCGGAAAGCGGGATGCACCGGGTTGTATCTGGAAGTGGGCTGCGGAAAGGGCAAGTTCATTTCGGAGATGGCGGAGCGGCATCCGGAGAATTTCTACATCGCGGTGGAAGGCAACCGCAGCGTGCTTCTTCGGGCCATGGAGAAGATTCGGGAGAAGGGGTTGACCAACGTGGTGTTCGTGCCGGATTTCATCGTGGATCTCACGGACTGGTTCCGGGACGAGGAAGTGGACGGCATCTATCTGAATTTCAGCGATCCGCTGCCGAAGAATTACAGTGCGAAGAAGCGACTGACCCATCGGTCCAAGCTGGTGCAGTACGAGCGAATTCTGAAGGACGACGGCATCGTGACGTTCAAAACCGACAACACCGGGCTATTCGAGTTCACCATTCAGGAGATTCTGGCCAACGACATGAAGATCCATGAGCTGACCCGGGACCTGCATCACTGCGAATACAACGAAGACAACATCATGACAGAGTATGAAGCCAAATTCAGCACTCTGGGTGAAAATATTAAAAGGGTAAAATTCGGAAGAAGAGAAGGGAGAAAGAAAATGGCAGACACGAGTTTTGCAGCGTATAACGGAAGAACGGTTCCGAAGGAGGACAAGATCTTTGGAATCAGCGGAAGAGCGAAGGCGGCCATCGCCGCAAAGGGAAAGGAGAACGTAATCAACGCCACCATCGGCGCCCTGCTGGACGATGAAGGTAAGCTGATTGTGCTCTCTTCGGTGGATGAAGCGGTAAAATCCCTCACCCCGGCGGAGTATGCGGAGTATGCACCGATTGCCGGAACGCCGGCATTTAAGGAGGCTATCGTAAAAGCAGCTCTGGGTGATTATCAGCCGAAGGGTTATGTGGGCGTTGTGGCATCGCCGGGCGGTACCGGCTCCCTGAGAAATGCCATTGCCAACTATTCCTGCCCGGGCGATAAGTTCCTGACCCACGATTGGCACTGGACTACCTACAAGAACATCGCCATGGAAATGGGCCGGGATGAAGAGACCTTCGATATGTTCGACGCAGAAGGAAACTTCAATCTGGAAGACTTCGAATACAAGGTAAATAAACTTCTGCGGATTCAGGACCGCCTGGTAATCATCATCAACACACCGGCCAACAATCCGACGGGATATTCCCTGTCCGACGAAGACTGGGACGGCGTGGTTCGCGTGCTGAACAGCACCGACCCGGCCAAGAAGGTGGCGCTGGTTGCGGACGTGGCCTATATCGATTTCGCAGGAGATGAAAAGGAAGTCCGTTCCTTCCTGCCGAAGCTGGAGGAACTGAACAGCAATATCCTGCCGATGCTGGCCTACAGCGCATCCAAGACCTTCACTTTCTACGGATGCCGCTGTGCAGCAACCATCTGCCTGGCAAAAACCGAGGAAGTTCGGGACGAATTCGTTCGGGTCCTGTCCTTCTCCGCACGGGCAAGCTGGTCCAACTGCCCGAGAGGACCGCAGGAAGTTATCGCAAAAATTTACAATAATCCGGAACTCCTGGCCAGAGTGGACGAGGAGAGAGCCGGGTTCCGGAACATGCTTCTCAGCAGAGGCCACGCTTTCGAGGAAGAAGCGGCAAAGGTGGGACTGAAGATGGTTCCGTTCCGCGGCGGATTCTTCTGCTCCGTTCCTTGTGAGGACCCGGATGCGGTAAGCAAGAAGCTGGAAGAAGCGGATGTCTTCGTAGTACCGTTCACCAAGGGCGTTCGGGTATCCATCGCCTCCATTTCCAAAGCGAAGTGCCGCAAGCTACCAAAGCTGATTCTGGAAGCACTGGAAGCGTAAGGAATTAAAGGCACGCTTATCGGTTGAATGGAATGGTGGGACACTCCGTCAGGTTATTCCATCCGGTTGCTCCGTTAGGTGGTTCTGGCAATTAGAGCTATTTTCACAAAATAAATTAAATATGCCTAGATTCTTCGGGCGACTTCACGCTTATTTGACAATTTTCCCTGATTAGCGTGAATGACTTTTCGGCTAGTTCCGGTTTCGTTGTACGATTACTCGTATGCAAAAAAACTGATGAAAAAAGTTCACGCTTTTTGAAAGGAAAGGCTCTTTCAGCGTGAACGGATGGCGGTAAGTGACGCTGCAAAATTAGAATTCCACAAAAGCGGCGAATTACATTCACGCCAAATCGTCGTTTGCTGGCAAAAAGCGTGAATCGCCTTCGAAATTCTAGGCATATGAGATTTTGTATGAAAGCTGGACGAATTAATTAGACCGGTGCAGCCGTCAAACCAAAAGGTTTGACGGCTGTTCGTAATTGGAGTATAATAAGCGAGTAAGTTTTGCGGGTGTAGTTTAATGGCAAAACTCGAGCTTCCCAAGCTCGCGTCGAGGGTTCGATTCCCTTCACCCGCTCCATAGGAAAAGGCGGTGCGCGGCACCGCCTTTTTAAATAAGCTGACTGAAGCGACGACAGGAAAACAATTTGGAGAAACCCCATGATAAATCTGATTCTGGCGATAATCTGCAGCAGCGGAAATTCGCTGATTATGAAATTCCATGAGAAGCACAGCGAGAACCGGGTGGCACTGTTACTGATGAATTATGTGATGGCGGTGATTTTCGGAGGGGCACTTGTGGTGAAAGAAATTGCCCACCTGAATTTTCACCGGATGGGCATGACGCCACTCCTGGGAATGGTAAACGGATTCTTTTACGTGTCGGCTTTTCTTTTATTGCAGCTGAGCATTCGGAAAAACGGAGCGACGGTGTCCGCGTCACTGAGCCATATGGGCTTGCTGATTCCGGTACTGCTGTCCATCCTGCTTTTTCGGGAGTATCCGGGAAGCACTCAGTGGGGCGGCGTGATTCTGGCGGTGGCTTCCCTGACGGTGGTTTCCATCCCAACCGGCGGATTTTCTGTCGGCAAGGGAAGCCGGGCGATCGGCGCATCGTCCGCAGAGGGTACTTCCTACCGGTGGCTGCTGATTCCCATGCTGGTGTGCAGCGGGATGGCGGATACCATGTCTAAGGTGTTCGAAGCCTTCTGTCCCCATGAGATGGAGGACTTCTTCATTTCCATCACCTTTGCGATGGCGTTGGTTCTGTGCATCCTGGCGTACTTCTTTAGTCACGAGCACATGAATCGGGTGGATCTGGTGTGCGGAATGCTCCTGGGAATCTCCAACTACCTGTCCACCAAATTCCTGATTCGGGCAATCTACGACATCCCGGCATTTATTTCCTACATCGTGTTCGGGCTGGGCGTGGCGCTGTTCATCAACTGCATCAATTGGACAGTGCTGCACGAGAAACTGACTCGCCGGGATTATATCGGAATGGCATTATCCATGGGGGCAATTGTGCTGCTGAATCTGTGACGAGATACTGTTCAGATTAACAATTGAAATTCTCCACCTCATGGAGTATTATACATAGGTGTATTTTGTTAAAGAAAAGGAGACTTATAAATATGTGGCATTACATTATACCGCCGCTGATCGGTGCGGTAATCGGATACTGCACGAATTACATCGCCGTGAAAATGCTTTTCCGGCCGAGAAACGAAATCAAGGTGCTGGGGCACACACTGCCTTTCACCCCGGGTGCCATCCCGAAGAACAAGCCGCGCCTGGCAAAAGCCATCGGTGAAGTGGTGGAAACCACTTTCTTCGGAGAAGAGACCATCTCCGCCCAGTTCCTTTCCGGGGAAGCGGAGGACAACGCGGTGGCGCAGATGGTGCGGGGGATGGACCGCCCTATTTCAGATCTGGGTATCAGTGTTCTGGGTTCCGAAGAGAAATACGAGAAAGGGCTGGATCGGCTGAGTGAAATCCTCTCTCAGCAGCTTCTGCAGAGCCTGCGCAGCGGGGAAACCATTCGAATGGTTTCCGACACCGTCATCGACAAGCTGGTGGACCAGTTCCGGGGCGGCATGCTGGGAATGTTCATCACCGACAGTTTCGTGGAATCGGCGAAACAGATGGTGGAGGCCGGAATCCAAGGTGAAATAGAGGATAAAGGGGAGGAGTTCCTGAATCGGATGGTTCGCAGCCAGATGGATACCTGGAGCCGCGACACACTGTCGGAAATTGCCTTTGAAGCAGGATATTCCGATGAGCGCGTGGAGCGAATTCTGCGGAAGGCCTATCGCGGTGCGGTAAAGTCCGCGGTTCCGGCGCTGATTGACCGCATCAACGTATCGGGAATGATTGAAGAGAAGGTCAACGACATGTCCAACGAACAGCTGGAAGAGTTGGTACTTTCCGTGATGAAACGCGAGCTGAACCTGATTGTCAATCTGGGCGCACTGATCGGATTGATTCTGGGATGCTTGAATCTGCTCTTCTAATAAAAAAAGAAAAACGACAAGGATAAAGGAGACCGAAAATGACATACGAAGAAATAAGGGATTACTTAAACCATAAGAATCCTTTTCCCAACAAGTTGGGTGTGGTGATTACGGAGATTCGGGAAGGATATGCCACCGCAGAGGTGCCGGTACAGGACTATATGACCAACGGCGCATCCTCGGTGCACGGCGGAATGCTTTTCACCCTGTGCGATACCACCTGCGGTGCGGCCGCCGCTTCTTATCAGTATAAGACGACAACCGTGGATACTTCTTTTTATTACCTGCGGCCGGCGCTGCACTGCAGCAAGCTGCGGGCGGTGGCAAAGGAAGTCAAGCACGGAAAGCGGATTATGGTATTCGATTTGGAAGTGTTCGACGACGAGGACACGCTGCTGTGCAAGGGAACTTTCACCATGATGCAGCTGAAGTTCCCAATCGTGAACGAATAGAAGGTTAAAAACTGTAAGGTTAAAAACTGTAAGGTAAGGATTGGATTAATGGTGAATTACAATGAACAGAGAAGACATTAAGTATCAGGCCTATGTGCAGATTCTGAAGGAGGAGCTGGTTCCGGCTATGGGATGTACGGAACCGATTGCGCTGGCCTATGCGGCGGCTAAAGCTCGGGAGGTGCTGGGCAAAATGCCGGAGCGGGTGCGCATCGGTGCCAGCGGCAGCATTATCAAGAACGTAAAGAGCGTCATCGTGCCCCACACCAATCATCTGAAGGGAATCCCGGCAGCGGCTTCCGCCGGCATCGTGGCGGGCGACGCCTCCCGGGAACTGGAAGTGATCGCGGATGTGTCGGAAGAGCAGGCGGCGGAAATTGCGGCATACCTGGGACAGACGGAATTTACGGTGGAGCACGTGGACAACGGATGCGTGTTCGACATCATCGTGGATGTTTTTGCGGGAGAAGATTCCGCCAAGGTTCGAATTGCCAACTACCACACCAATATCGTGCGCATCGAAAAAAATGGCGAAATTCTCCACTACGTACCGGTGGAGGCAGACTCGGAAGAGGGCTTGACGGACCGGACACTGCTGGACGTGCAGTCCATTTGGGATTTTGCCACTACCGTGGACGTGGAGGATATCCGGGAGGTCATCGGCCGGCAGATTGAATACAACACGGCGATTGCCAAGGAAGGTCTGGCGGGAAACTACGGCGCCAACATCGGCAGCGTGCTTTTGGCCTGCTACGGAACAGACGTGCGCACCCGAGCGAAAGCCATGGCGGCGGCGGGTTCCGATGCCCGGATGAACGGCTGTGAACTTCCGGTTGTCATCAATGCGGGAAGCGGAAATCAGGGAATGACCTGTTCCCTTCCGGTGCTGGAATATGCCAAGGAACGAAAGGCGACGGAAGAGGAGACCTACCGCGCGCTGGCGCTGTCCAACCTGATTGCCATCCACCAGAAGACCGGAATCGGCCGACTCTCCGCATACTGCGGTGCGGTGAGTGCCGGAGCGGCAGCGGGTGCGGGAATCGCTTACCTTTGCGGTGGCGGTTACAAGGAAGTAATTCACACCGTGGTCAATGCGCTGGCCATCGTGTCCGGTATCATCTGTGACGGTGCTAAGGCTTCCTGCGCGGCCAAAATCGCATCTGCCGTGGATGCGGGAATCCTGGGATATAACATGTACCTGAATGGGCAGGAATTCTATGCGGGAGACGGAATCGTCAACCGAGGAATCGAGGCCACCATTCACAACGTAGGACGTCTGGGAAGAGACGGCATGCGGGAGACCAATGAAGAAATCATCAAAATGATGATTGACGAATAGTATGAACCCTGAAAAACGAATGGAAGAAGCCGAAAAGGAGGTGGATATGTTCCTGAAAAATTACAACTGGATGAATCTCCGGAAAGATATTCCGGCGGGAATCATTATTGCGCTGGTATCCATCCCGATATCCATGGGCTATTCCCAGATTGCCGGACTGCCGGCCATCTACGGATTGTACGGATCGGTTCTGCCGATTCTCCTTTTCGGATTGTGCTCCTCCTCGCCGCAGTTCGTCTTCGGCGTGGACGCCGCACCGGCCGCACTGGTGGGGGGAATGCTCGCCACCTTCGGAATCGCCGGTGGAACCAAGGAAGCCATGGCCTTCGTGCCGGTGGTCACCCTGATGGTCACCCTGTGGCTCCTGCTGTTCGCACTGCTGCGGGCGGGACGCTTCACCAACTTCATCTCCACTCCGGTTATGGGCGGTTTTATCAGCGGCATCGGCTGCGAAATCATTCTGATGCAAGTCCCAAAACTCTTTGGCGGGACGGCTTCCACCGGAGAGCTGTTCGAGCTGTTGCACCACATCCTCCGGGAAGCGATGCAGCACTTCAACCTGCTGTCCTTCGTTCTGGGGATGTGCGCCATCGCCCTCATCCGTTTTTGCGGAAAGCGCTGGCCCAAAGTCCCGATGCCGGTGATCCTCATGTTTGCCGGAGCGCTGATGTCCTATTTCCTTCCGCTAAAAAAATACGGCGTCACGATGCTGCCGCCGGTGGAGCCGGGGCTTCCGTCCTTCTCCGTTCCGGATTGGGGTGTCCTGATGAGCGTGGACCGGCACATGGTGCTGGCCAGCATGACCATCGCACTGGTGATTGTGGCGGAAACCCTTCTGGCCACCAATAACTTTGCCATGAAAAACAATTACAAGGTGAACAACGACCGGGAATTATGGGCCTACATGCTGGGCAACTTGGCGGCGGCTTTTACCGGCTGCTGCCCGATGAACGGCAGCGTGTCCCGAACGGGAATCGCCGCCCAATTCGGGGGAAAATCTCAGATGATGTCCTTGGCAGCATCGGGAACCATGGTGCTGATTCTCTTGTTCTGCACCGGGTTTATCGGATACCTTCCGGTGCCGATTCTCTGCGCCATCGTCATCTGTGCCCTGATGGGCATCCTGGAATTCGATCTTGCGGCAAAACTTCGGAAAACCAATCGGGCGGAGTTTATTATTTTTATGGCGGCATTCTTAGGCGTACTGCTTCTGGGCACCATTTACGGGGTTGTGATCGGCGTCATCTTGTCCTTTATCGATGTGTTCGTTCGGGCGGTGGTTCCGCCGAGAGCTTACCTGGGGTGCATTCCGGGAAAGGATGGATTCTACGCCTTGGATCGGAACCGGAATGCCCGGCGAATCCAGCACACGGTCATCTATCGGTTCAGCGGAACCCTGTTCTTCGCTAATGTGGGCACCTTCCAGGAGGATATTGAACGGGCGGTAACGCCGGATATTCGGCAGGTTATCGTGGACGGAAGAGGCATTGGCAGCATCGATATCACGGCGGCGGAACGGCTGCCGGTAATCTACCGAAACCTGGAAAAGAAAGGAGTTCGCTTCTACATGACGGAGCATCCCGGCGTGGTGAATGACCTCCTGTATAAATACGATGACGAAAAACTCCTGGAGGCGGGTATGTGCCGCCGCCACGTGGAGGATGCTTTGGCGGAATGCGGGCTGGTGCGCCCGTACCCGATTGTGGCTCATGAAGGGGATGAGCAACGGATTCAGATTCCGTACATCGACGAGAAGGTGGCGGAATACGAGTGGATCTTCGGAGAAGCCGCCAACGGAAAGCTGATTGAGGCGGCGGAAGAAATTGCGGAAGCGATTGTGGAACTGGGCACTTTTGATGAACACCAAATGCTTCGGGGTCTGAGAAAACAGGCGGCGGGAAACTGGGACGAGGTGAACGACCGGGAAATCCTGCACCATGTGGCAGAGGTGCTGCACCGACTGGCAGAGGAGTCCCGGGAAATGCATCGGGATGCCCACGGCATAGAGGAACTTCAGCACGAGGTAGAGGAAAGCCTGGAAGAACACCTGCGTCATCCAAAAGAATAAAAAAACCTGCATCCGGGAGGCAATCTTGGCTTGCCGACCGCATGCAGGTTTTCTTTTTTTACATTCTTAACAGCAGTTCCTTGGAAACCACCTGCCCGTTCTCGATGAAGAGACGGGGAACCCGCTTGCTCACGCTGCAGGTCAGCTCGTACGGGATGGTGCCCGCCATTTCCGCCATGTGCTCCAGGGAATTGTCCGGTCCGAAGATGGTCACCTCGTCGCCCACATCCACACCGGGTGCATCGGAAAGATCGATCATGCACATGTCCATGCAGATTTTGCCCCGTACCGGTGCCGGACCTTCTGCCGTCATCAGAGCGTAGCGGTTGGAAAGGCAGCGCAGGAAGCCGTCCGCATATCCGTAAGGCACCACGCCGATTCGCGTGGAATGGGTAGTCTCGAAAATTCCGCCGTAGCTGATATGGGTGCCGGCCGGGTAGATTTTGATGGTGCTGACAACGGTCTTCAGGGACATTACCGGACGGAGTCCCAGCTGCTTCGCATAGTCTCCGTATCCGTACAGCAGCAGGCCCGGGCGAACCATGTCCAGATAGGTTTCCGGATATTTTGCCGTGGCTCCGGTATTGGCACAGTGGCGAATCCGGAACTCATGCCCCCATTGTTCTTCCGCGCTCCGAATCACATCGGTGAACAGCTGAAACTGGTGCCGGGTGTATTCCAGCTCATCCGCACCTTCTTCATCCGCCACCGCAAAATGAGTAAAGATGCCTTCCGCATCCAGGCCCGGAAGGTTGCAGGCATGAACGATGCCGTTTACGCCGTGCTGAAAATAATCCCCCTCGCAGAGGTATCCCAGCCGGGACATGCCCGTATCCACCTTGATATGAACCTTCAGGGTGCCGCCGTATTTCACCGCCTCCTCGCTGTACTCCAGCGCCTTGGCCTCACAGGTCACCGCCTGGGTGATATTAAAGCAGATCAGCCGATCCACCTGTTCCTTCGGCGTGTGTCCCAGAATCAGAATCGGCATGGTGATGCCGTTGAAGCGAAGCTCCAAAGCCTCGTCGATGCTGCTCACCGCCAGGTAATCCGCCCCCAGCTCCTGTAGCTTTGTGGCCACCTGCAGGGAGCCGTGGCCGTAGGCATCCGCCTTCACCACGCCCAGGAAGCGCACATCCGGCCCAATGTGTTTCCGAATCGTGTGATAATTATATGTGAGGGCGTCCAGATCGATTTCCGCCCACGTCCGTTTCAATGTTGATTTCATATTTTTGCTCCTGTGAATCATATAAAAAAATATTCTTTTCGCCAGGGCACTTCCGATTGTTTCCACAGATCGGGAGCACTCAACAACAAAATATTTTAGCACGGGAATACCGGGGCTTCAAGGGACGTGATGAAAAACCTGCGTCCGGTCCGCAACCGCTTGCCGATAGGAAGAAAAACAAAGTTTCATTGGGATAAAAGACACGATTTGACGGAAAATGTGGTATTATAAGGGAAGTGTTTTTAGTGTAAAGTAGGAGGAAGATTGTATGACGATTTGCGATTTAGAAATCGGACAGTCTGCAGTAATATCGGCTGTGGGAGGCGAAGGAGCCCTTCGGCAGCATTTTTTGGATATGGGATTGATTCCCGGAATTGAAGTCACCCTGATTAAATACGCGCCCATGGGCGATCCTATGGAACTGATGGTATCCGGCTATTCCTTGACCCTGCGTCTGGCGGATGCGGCGCAGATTGACATCACCAACGTGCACGAACATCCCGGCGGCCGGGGAGAAGTGCTGGAACCCATTCAACCCAGCAAGGACATTCCTCACCCGGGAATCGGTGAAGAGGGCAGAGGAAGAGAACGAGACCGAGATGTATCGGAAGATCATATCGTTTTCGCATTGGCGGGAAATCAGAATTGCGGCAAAACCACCCTGTTCAACCAACTGACCGGGTCCAATCAGCACGTCGGAAACTTTCCGGGGGTAACAGTGGATCGAAAGAGCGGGATGATCAAAGGATATCCCGGCACGGAAGTAGTGGATTTGCCGGGCATCTACTCCCTTTCCCCGTACACCAGCGAGGAAATCGTCTCCCGGCAGTTTATTCTGGAAGAGAAACCATCGGCGATCATCAACATCATCGATGCTACCAACATTGAGCGAAACCTGTATCTCACCATGCAGCTGCTGGAGCTGAACGTTCCCATCGTCATCGCCCTGAACATGATGGATGAGATGACGGGAAACGGCGGCTCGGTGCTGATCAATGAGATGGAAGAAATCCTTCAGGTGCCGGTCATTCCAACCTCGGCGGCGAAAAACCAAGGGGTGGAGGAGCTGGCCGAGCACGCCGTGCGCATTGCGCGTCTGGGTGAGACTCACGGCCGGGTGGATTTCTGCAATCCGAAGGATCACAACGGTGCCGTGCACCGGGCGATTCACGGAATCATGAGTCTGGTGGGCGATCACGCAGAGGCGGCCGGCATTCCGGTTCGGTTTGCGGTCACGAAGCTGATTGAAGGGGACCCGCTGGTAACGAAGGCGCTGGCGCTTACAGAGAATGAAGAGGAAATGGTGGAGAAAATCACTTGCCAGATGGAAGAGGAGTGCGGCATGGACCGCAGCGCCGCCATGGCGGATATGCGATATACCTTTATTCGCCGGCTGTGCCATCAGACGGTGATTAAACCGAAGGAAAGTAAGGAGCGGATTCGAAGCCAGAAACTGGACCGCTTCCTCACCGGCAAGTGGACCGCCATTCCGGCTTTCGTGGCCATCATGGGATTGGTGTTCTGGCTCACCTTTAACGTCATCGGGGCCTTCTTCCAGAACCTGCTGGATGAAGGGATCCAAATAATCACCCACTGGACGGATCAGTGGCTCACCGCCATGGACGTGGCGACGCCGATTCATTCGCTGATCATCGATGGCGTTTTTACCGGCGTAGGTTCGGTGTTGTCCTTTGTGCCGATTGTTGTGGTGTTGTACCTGTTCCTGTCCCTGCTGGAAGACAGCGGGTACATGGCGCGGGTAGCATTCTTTATGGATAAACTCCTGCGCCGGGTGGGACTCTCCGGGCGCAGTATCGTGCCGATGCTGGTGGGCTTCGGCTGCAGCGTTCCCGCAATCATGTCTTCCCGCACCCTGCCGTCGGAGCGGGACCGGAAGATGACGCTGCTGCTGATTCCTTTTATGAGCTGTTCCGCAAAGATGCCAATTTACGCATTCTTTGCCAACACGTTCTTCCCGAAGTACGCGGCGCCGGTGATGATTTCGATGTATTTTATCGGAATTCTCATGGCTATATTAATTGCCCTCATCGGCAAAAACACGGTGTTCAAAGGGGAGGCGGTTCCTTTCGTCATGGAGCTGCCGAACTACCGGATGCCGGGGGCGAAGAGCGTTCTGCAGCTCATGTGGGACAAGGCGAAGGACTTCCTGCAGCGGGCGTTCTCCGTCATCTTTATCGGCACCATCGTGGTGTGGTTCCTGCAGAATTTCAACTTCTCCATGAACATGGTTTCGGACCCGCAGTCCAGCATGCTGGCGGCACTGGCGGGATTCCTGGCACCGCTGTTCATCCCGCTGGGCTTCGGAAACTGGCAGATGGTAACTGCCTTGATTTCCGGTTTCCTGGCGAAGGAAAGCGTGGTATCCATGATGGCGGTGGTATACGGCGGAACCGCAGCCGTTCGTTCGGCCATCACTCCGCTGGCGGCGTTCACTTTCATGGTGTTCTGCCTGCTGTACACCCCGTGCATTGCGGCGGTAGCCACCATTCGGAAGGAGCAGGGCCGAGGAGCCGCCATCCTCATGGTCATCTTCCAGTGCATCGTGGCCTGGCTCGTTGCGTGGGCGGTGCACCTGATTGGAAGCATTCTTCTGTAAAAACAAAAAAACACTCACCGGCAGCGTCCGGTGAGTTTTAGATAGTGGGAAAAAACGGAATTTCTTAATAATTATTAAGATTTCTTTAGGATTTGCGGGAATGGTTGAAACAAAAGCGGATTATATATATAATTACATCATTGCGGAAAAGTAATTCTGAAGATATTTGTCATGATAAAAGAGAAACTGAAAAAAATTGCGCCGGAGTACTCTTGGGGATTGCTGACGGCGGTGGTTATTTTAAACTGCATAACGTATTTCGGAACTCGCCTGTTCACCTCCGGGATGAAACACCATTCCATCCAGCTGGCGGTGGATCGAATGATTCCATTCTGCCCGCACTGGATTGTAGTTTACTTTTTGGCGTTCCCCTTCTGGGTCTGTGGATTTATTCTCATTGCCCGGGAGAGCCGGGAGATGTGCCGCATTTATCTGATCGGAGAGATGATTGCGAAAACAATTTGCCTGATCTGTTTCGTGGTGTTTCCCACCACCCTGGTGCGGCCGGTCATCGATGCCGACGGGTCCTTCTGGGAACAGTTGGTGGCGATGCTGTACCGAATCGATTCGCCGGACAATTTGTTTCCGTCCGTCCACTGCCTGGAAAGCTGGATTTGCTTTCGCAGTGCACGGAAGATGAAGAAGGCGCCGCCCCGGTATCGGAATGTGGCGGCGGTGGCAACGATAATGATTTTCGCGTCCACCCAGCTGCTGAAACAGCACGTGCTGCTGGACGTGGCGGGCGCAATTGCCGCAGGAGAAATGGGGCTCCTGCTGGCGCATAAATTGTATGTTCAAAGAGAGGGTGCGACTGTATGAACAAAAAGAAAGCAGTGTGGGGTTTCCTTTCTCTGGGAATTGCCATACTGACGATAATGATGATTGCATCGGGAAGCAAGGAGTTTTCCTTGGATACCATGATGGCGTATCTGAGCCGGGCGAACAAGCTGTGGCTGGCGGCCGGCTTGCTGTGCATGTTCGGCTACATCTGGTTTGAAGGATATGCACTGGTGCACATCTGTCGGACGCTGGGATACCAAAGTGCGAAACGGCAGGGGACGGTGTACGGGGCGGCGGACGTCTTTTTTTCCGCCATCACTCCTTCCGCCTCCGGCGGACAGCCGGCCAGCATGTTCTTTATGCTTCGGGATGGAATGAACATCCCGGCATGTACCACCGCATTGCTGATTAATTTGGTAATGTACACCTTGGCGACGCTGACCATCGGCAGCCTGTCCGTGCTGTTTCACTTCAATCTGTTTCGCAGAATGTCCCTGTTCTCCAGAATTTTAATCGTGGTGGGCTGCTTCATCATGACGGGACTGTCCCTGCTGTTCTACATGCTGCTTCGCCGGGGAGAGATCTTGTACCGGCTCTGTGACCGGGTGATGGAGATGCTGGGAAAGCGAAAGCTCCTGAGCAACCTCACGAAGAAGCAGGCGAAGCTGAAAAAGAAAATGGCGGAATACCAACAGTGTTCCGATGAAATCGCCGGACACGGGTGGATGCTGATTCGTATTTTTATCATCAATCTGCTGCAGCGGCTGTCCCAGATCGGCGTGACATTTACGATTTTTATGGCGCTGGGAGAAGGGCTTCGAACTTCCGTGGAAGGATTTGTGGTTCAGGCCTTTACCGCGCTGGGATCCAACAGCATCCCGATTCCGGGCGGAATGGGCGGTGCGGACTACCTGATGCTGGACGGATTCGGAGAGATTCTGGGTCGGGATGCGGCATCCATCGAGATGCTGTGCCGGGGCTGTTCCTTCTACGTATGCATTATTACCAGTGCACTGATCGTGCTGGCAGGGTATTTTATGGGAAGAAAAAGGAGTTTGAGAAAATGATAGGATTTTACAATTACACGGTGTGGCTGACATACCTGTCCCTGATTTCGGCCGGGACGGGAATTATGATTTCTCTGTACAGCCACGCCCATCCCTTCATCGGCGTGTTCTTTCTGCTGGTCAGCGGACTGTGTGATGCCTTCGACGGAAAGGTGGCTCGGAGCAAGAAGAACCGCACGGAGATGGAGAAGAAATTCGGAATTCAGATTGATTCCCTGGCGGATATGGTGAGCTTCGGCGTGCTTCCGGCCTGCATCGGCAGCGCCATGATGCGCGTCGTGCTGCAGAATTACGAAGCGGGAGATCCCACCGGTGCGGACAAATTGCTGAGTCATCCCTACTTCTTCATCTGCTATGCGGTGATAATTCTGTACATCCTGGCCGCCCTGATTCGGCTGGCTTATTTTAACGTGGCAGAGGAAGAGCGTCAGAAGACGGAGGGGGGCGTTCGCAAATATTACGAAGGTCTTCCGGTTACTTCCGCGGCGCTGATCTTCCCGACGGTGCTGCTGTTCCAGTACGTGCTGCCGAAAGACATCACCTGGATCTATTTCCTGGCCATGGCCGTTACGGGATTCCTGTTCATCTCCAAAATCCCGGTGAAAAAGCCGGATACCAAGGGCATTCTGGCAATGGTAGGAATCGGCGCCATCGAATTCATCATCCTGATTGCTACATGGATGTATTACGAGGGGTAGAGAAGAGATATGCTGAAATTCTTATATCAGACGATGCCGGGACGATGCATCCTGAAGCTGCTGACCCGCCCGGGCTTATCCCGCTTCGTGGGCCGCTTCATGGATTCCGCCATTTCCCGTCCCATCATTCCTCGCTTCATCCGCAAAAATAACATCGATATGAACGATTATCTGGACGAGGAGTACGGCTGTTTCAATGACTTTTTCTGTCGCCGGATCCGTCCGGAGCTTCGGCCCATGGATATGGATGAGGCAGTGCTTCCGTCACCTTGCGACGGGCTCCTTAGCGCCTATCCCATTACGGACTCCCTGGTGATTCCCGTAAAAGGAAGCCGGTATTCCATCCGGGATCTGGTTCGGGACGAGGAGTTGGCACAAAAATACGAGAACGGCACCTGTCTGGTCTTCCGGCTGTGCGTGCATCATTACCACCGCTACGCCTATCCGGACAACGGCCGCAAAACGAAAAATACTTTTATCCCGGGCGTGCTGCATACGGTCCGTCCGGTGGCACTTCGGGAACTTCCCGTATTTACGGAAAATGCGCGGGAGTATACGGTCATCCGCAGCGAGAACTTCGGCGATGTGCTTCAGATGGAAGTGGGCGCCATGCTGGTGGGGAAAATTGACAACTACCATCAGGAGGCGGATGTCCGGAGAGGACAGGAGAAGGGGCGTTTCCTTTACGGCGGCTCTACTATCATCCTGCTCCTGGAGCCGGGAACCGTTGCGGTAACGGAGAAATTCTTCAAAGCCACTCGGGCCGGTGAAGAGACGGAAGTGAAGATGGGGGAAGCCATCGGCAGAAGGGAATAGCCGGAAACGGACAATAAAGCGAAAGCGCACGGGAATCCGAAGAGGGTTCTCGTGCGCTATTTTTCTATTTAATAATCAACATGTTGGTGCGTTTCAACTCCTTGATTTCCTCCGGGGTCATCAGCAGTTCGTTGCGAATCTCGTCGGTGACGGTAAGGGGTTCACGGGAGACCAGAATTTTCAAGGTAATCCCCTGGTAGTATAGGGAGATGCAGGACATGATGCCCTTTTGGCGGCGTCCCTTTTGGAAAAGGAGCGGCATGCGGATGAACACCTTGTCAAAGGGCGGCGCTTCGTTGGTGTAGTAGAAGGTAATGCTGGTATCGGAATAGGATACGGTTCCATGGTAGATGAAATCCGATTGATATTCCGAATTCTCGGCATCCGTCACAAAGTAAATCTTGGATTTCATGGACGGATGGGAGTTTTCAATCATGGCGTTCTTCACCCTCTTCTCCTCTCCGTTGTACCAATAGATGTATAACCGGTCAATCAGATGTTTTTCGTATTTCAGGATATCCGCATTTTTCAGGTCCACGTACGTGGCCGGAAGGAGTTCCGAGATGTCCACATTTAAAGCGGTACAGATTTCCACCAGAGCATCGATGGCGATGTTGACTTCACCGTTTTCGTATTTGGACAGGGACGCGGGGCTGCGATGGACGGCCTCCGCAAGTTCCGCCAATGTAATTCCTTTCATTTTTCGGCTGGCTTTCAGTTTCTGCCCCAGGGTTTCGTAGAATGATTCCTGCATAGATGTCTCCCCTCTTTATTTTAAAAACTGAGACTTTCACTTTTGGAAAGAAAGTCATGAATATTTGTGATACTTTAAAATACTTTTTGGAATATTATACCACAGGACAATATTTTTTTCACACTATGAAAAAAAATACCCGCCAATTTTGAATTTAAAGCGAGTGGGCACATTTGAACCTCCGAAAACATTTTGTTATTCTTTAGACAATCAAGGAAGAGATTATTCATAGGAGGTACATAACTATGGCTAAACAGGAATTTAAACAGAAAAGAGTAATGTCCCGGGAAGAGTTCCCGTATGAGTGGGAAGTCATTGAAAATATCTGGGTACCGATGTCCGACGGATGCAGATGTTCGGCACGTATGTGGAAACCAAAGTCCGACAAACCGCTGCCAACCATCTTCGAAACCCAGCCATACCGTAAGAGAGACGGTATGAGAGGCAGAGACGAACCGATGTACGGATACTTCGCAGGAATGGGATACAACGTTGTCCGCGTGGACATGCGCGGTGCCGGCGAATCCGACGACTGCTTCTACGATGAGTATCTGAAGCAGGAACAGGATGATGCCATCGATGCCATCAACTGGATTGCTGCACAGCCATGGTGCGACGGAAACGTCGGTATGCAGGGCAAGTCCTGGTCCGGATTCAACTCCCTCCAGGTTGCCGCAAGAAGACCGGCGCCGCTGAAGGCCATCATCTGTATCGGCTTCGTAGACGATCGGTACACACAGGATATCCACTACAAGGGCGGATGCCTCCTGAACGACAACTTCTGGTGGGGCAACATCATGCTGGCATATATGTGCCGTCCGATTGATAAAGAAATTAAGCCGGATACATGGTATGAAGAATCCATCAAGAGACTGGAAGAGATGCCGCTGTGGCCGGAAAACTGGCTGAAACATCAGACCAGAGACGACTACTGGAAGCACGGTTCCGTCAGCGTGAACTACGACGACATTCAGGTTCCGGTATTTGCACTGGACGGATATGCCGATTCCTACACCAACAGCGTATGCACTCTGATGGAAGGCCTGTCCGTTCCGAGAAAAGCCATCATCGGACCGTGGGCGCACGTATTCCAGCACGACGGAATGCCGCAGCCGGCAATGGACTACCTGGGCGAAGCAACCAAATGGTGGGATAAGTGGCTGAAGGGCATCGACAACGATACCTTGGATTGCCCACAGATCACCGTATGGATGGAAGACAGCATGAAGCCGGAAACCGTACACCCGATCTCCGACGGACGCTGGGTTGCTGTAGAAAGCTGGCCGTCCGCTGACGTAAACGATAAGACACTGCACATGACCTATGGCCACCTGCAGGATGAGAAGAATGAGAAGGAAGAAATCGTGGACCTCAGCACCGTTCAGAACCACGGACTGTTCGCCAACGAGTGGATGGGCGCCGGCGTTCTGGGTGAAAGCCCGGCAGATATGAGATGCGATGACGGAATGGCAATGACCTTCGATTCCGACGTAATCGAAGAGGACTTTGAGATCTTCGGATATCCGACATTCACCGTAGAGTTCACCGCAGACAAGCCAAACGCATTCCTGTATGCAGAACTGTGCGACATTCATCCGGATGGCGCAGCAACCAGAGTATCTTACGGTCTCATGAACCTGACACACCTGGAAGGACACGAGAAGGTGACATACCTGGAGCCGGGCAAGAAATACAAGGCAACCGTTACACTGGACGTATGCGGACACGTATTCCCGAAGGGACACAGAGTTCGTCTGGCAGTAGCAAACTCCTTCTGGCCGATGATCTGGCCGTCTCCGGAGAAGGTAACTCTGAAGCTGGATCTCTCCACCGCAGAGTTCACACTGCCAATCTTCACCGGTAAGGATACCGAAGGCCCGAACATGGAAGCGAAGTGCGCTCCGCTGACACCGATGACCGTCCTGAAGGAAGGCGTGGTAAACCGTCAGATTACCTACGATCTGCTCACCGACTCCTGGACATCCATCACCGATGGTGTAGGCGGCGTATTCGGCGAAGGAATCTATCGCTTCGATGATATCGGCACCGTAGTAGAGCACAACCTGAAGAGAATCCTGACCGTAAGCAACTCCGATCCGTCGGATGCAAGATACGAAATCATTCAGAAGATGAAGAACGGTCGTCCGGGCTGGGAAATCGACTGCGACATCGATGTGGTACAGACCGCTGACAAAGAGAACTTCTACATTACCGGATTCATGGATGCTTCCATCAACGGAGAGCATGCATTCCACAGGGATTACGATGTAACCGTTCCTCGTAACGGACTCTAGAAAACGGCTTGCATAGGGGGGGCGGACTCCGGCCTCCCCTATGCTTTATAAAGAATAAGAGATAGACAGAAAAGGAGAGGGGCTATGAAAAACAAGAAAATCACATTTTGGGAACTGGTTATGCTGAACATTTCCGCTCTGTACGGAATTCGTTGGATTGCCAGATCCACATCGGATGCGTATCTGGGACTGGGTGCGATTCCGATGTGGGTAATACTGATGTTCCTGTTCTTCGTACCGCAGGCACTGATGTGCGCGGAAATGGCAGCATCCTATCCGCACGATGGCGGGCTGGCCTATTGGGTGAAGGTGGCCTTCGGAACCAAATACGGATTCCTGGTGTCCTGGATGCACTGGACGGCTTTAATTTTCTGGTTTGCATCCTTCCTCACCTTCTTTTCGGTAAATGCCACCTACATGGTGGGACGTCCGGAACTGGCCAACAACAAATTGTTGGTGTTGGTGATGTCCATCGCCATCATTTGGATTCTGTCCATCGCCAGCATGAAAGGCATGGAATTCGGAAAGTATTTTACCAGTGTGGGATCTCTGGGATCTACGGTGCCGACGGTATGCCTGATTGTACTGAGCTTTGTGGCAATCGTTTTCCTGAAGAAGGCGCCGAGTGCTTCCGTATTCACCGTTGCGACGCTGACGCCGAAGCTGAACATGAACTCCCTGGTAGCGATTTCCAGCATTATGTTTGCCTACACCGGTGCTCAGCTGGCCGCCAACTTCATCTCGGAGATGGAGAATCCGCAGAAAAATTATCCGCGGGCAATCTGCACCGCAGCGGCGATTATCGGCGTGCTGTACGCCATCGGTTCCATCGCCATGACCATGCTGCTGCCGACCTCGGAGATTCAGTCTTCTACCGGAACGCTGGATGCACTGCTTCGTGCCTGTGAACTTCTGGGAATTCCAACCTTGTTCGTTCAGGTCATCGCACTGGGAATCGCACTGTCCGTATTGGGGGCATTGGTTCTGTACATCGCACAGCCGACCAAGATGCTCTTCGGGTTCGTGGAACCGGGCGTATTCTCGGAACGGATTACCAAGGTGAATGAGCACGGAATTCCGACCAAAGCGATTGTTTTCCAGGCCACCCTGATCTCCGTCCTGCTGATTGGCGTGTCCTACCTGCCGGGAGTGGAGGCAATCTACAACATGCTGGTGACCATGACAGCGTTGACCACGCTGTTCCCGTACGTATTCCTGTTCTTGGCATACGGAAAGATTAAGCGGGAAAAAGAAGATTTGGATGGGCTTTATGTGATGACGAAGAACAAGAAGCTGGCATCCACCGTTACATATGCCGTAACCGCATTGTGCGTATTTGCCATCATCTGCTCTGCACTTCCGATTATGGGAAACACGCAGGAAAACATCATCTATGAAGCAGAACTGATTGGCGGAAGTATATTGATTATCGTATCCGGCCTGCTGATCTGGAAGAAATCCGGATTGGAGAACAAGGTGATTCCGGTGAGAGACGTGAAACAGACCGTTCCGGAATCGGAGCCGGAAACCTCAGGGGAAAAGTAATTATTTTTAGCGACAATTAAATAAATGAGGAGAGTATTATGGGAACACAATCAAAACTGAAGAAAAACATGCTCCGGCTAATCCTGATTTCCATCGCCGGAACCATGATCTACGGATTGCCGTATTTTAGATCGTACTACTACGATGCGTATTTGCAGACCTACGGATTGACCAACGCTCAGATGGGTATGTTCGGTTCCATTTTCGGAATCATGGGCGCCTGCTCCTATCTGTTCGGCGGCGTGGTGGCGGATATTTTCACACCGAAAAAACTGATGTCCGTCTCCATGGTCCTCACCGGCTTGGGTGGTTTGCTGCACTTGCTGCACCCGAATTATCTGATGCTGGTATTCATCTATCTGCTCTGGGGCTTCACCTCCCTGTTCGCATTCTGGCCGGCACTGCTGAAGGTGCTGCGTTCTCTGGCGAATGAGGATGAGCAGAGCAAGGCATACGGCTTTATGGATGCGACAAGAGGTGTCACCAATGCGGTTCAGCTGGCGGTAACTCTGGCCATCTTCAATGCGCTGAGCAAGAAAGCCAGCGACCTGGCAGGCCTGAACGGCGTGGTAATTTTCTACTCCGCCATCTGCATCGTAATGGGCATTGGATTGTACTTCGTACTGGATGAAAGAAAGTTCGAAACCGAAAAGAAAGATGATGTCAAAGCGGAAGACGAAGAGAGCAAGTTCTCCTTTGCCATTGTAAAACAGGTGCTGAAGATGCCGGTGGTATGGATGCTGTCCCTGGTAGTATGCTGTTCTTACACCATGAACATCCTGTTCTACTACTTCACTCCGTATGCAACCGCAAACCTGAGCATGACTGCCGCTGCCGGCGCCATGGTTACCATGCTGGCGCAGTACGTTCGTCCGGTGGCTTGCGTGGTCGGCGGCGTGGCGGCAGACCGAATCGGAAGAGCAAACGTAATGTACGGAACGCTGGGCATCATGCTGGCGTCCACGCTGGTGCTGATCTTTGCGGGCTCTATGACCAGCAAGGTGTTCATCGGTATCTGCGTATGCATCTACTTCGGCATGTATGCGGCATATTCTCTGGCGTTCTCCATGTTTGATGAATGCGGAATTCCGAAGCACATGTCCGGAACCGCCATCGGTTTGATCTGCACCATCGGTTATATGCCGGAATTCATCTGCCCACTGCTGGCCGGAAAAGTTCTGGATTCGTACGGGAATGCGGGATACCATATCCTGTTCGTATTCTTAGCAGTCATGATGGTAATCGGTCTGGTGATTCTCACCGTTTACAAGCGCTACATCAAGAAGATGCACGCAAAGGGTGCGCTTTAATTCAGACAATTATATTTGAATATTCTAAGTGACCATATCAGAATATAAGCCGAAAGGACCCCGTCGATTTTCGACGGGGTCCTTTCATTCGGTGTTTCTATTTTATAATCAGCATGTTGCTGCGTTTCAGTTCCTTAATTTCTTCCGGAGAGATGAAGAGCTCCTTCGTAAGCTCCGGGGTAAAGGTGAGGGGTTTCTTGGATACCATGATTTTGGCGGTAACCCCCTGGTAGAACAGGGAGATGCAGGACATGATTCCCATTTGAGGATGGTCCTTATGGAAGAGAAGAGGCATCCGAATAAAGATCTTATCAAACGGCGGTTCCTCATTGGTGTAGTAGAACATGATGCAGGTATCGGAGTAAGTGACCTCACCGTGATAGATGAAATCCGACTGATACTCCATATGCTTCGTATCCGTGTCGAAATACAGCACGGACTTCATGGACGGATGAGAGTTCTCGATGAGTGCACTCTTTACCTTTTTTGCGTCTCCGCTGTACCAGTAGATGTACAGTTGATCCACAAAATGCTTTTTGTACTTCAGGATATCCACATTGTCCGGATCGCTGTAGGTGGCCGGCAGAAATTCCGCAATATCTACATTTAACGCGGTGCAGATTTCCACCAGAGCGTCGAGGGCGATGTTCACATTCCCGCTCTCATATTTGGAAAGGGAGGCGGGACTCCGATGAATGGTGTCCGCCAATTCCGTCAATGTGATGCCCTTCGCCTTCCGGCAGGCTTTTATTTTTTGACCGAGGGTTCTGTAAAATGATGGCTGCATAGATGTCTCCCTTCTGATGTCGATCCAAACTTTCGCTTTTGGAAAGAATTTCATGAATAAATGTGATGTATGCAAATTACTAAGGACAACTATAACACATTTGCAAATTTTTTTCATCATATGAAAAAAATAATCGAAGCATTTTTGAAAACCGTGAATGCGACCGAATTTGAGCCGGGATTTTCTCTTTGTTATTATATAGACAAGTTAAGGCGAGAGTGCTTGTTTAGGAGGTAAGGATATTATTCCGGTGACAGAAGCCGGAAACCTTAGACCGCAGAGCAAATTGATTTTACGGAAGAAAGGAGCCGACAAAGATGCTTGTATTGAGAAACGCGAGAATCATCCCGGAGCTGACCGAGGGATACGATTCGGATAGAGCGGATATCGTTATAGATAATGAAATTATTCAGGAAATTAAAGCACCGAAAACTGCAGATGCCGGTGAGGTTTTGGACATGACCGATATGACCGTGATTCCGGGATTAATCGAAGCGCATCTGCACTTAGACCTGAAGGGTACCAACACCTTCGAGGAAAACGTTCAGCCGGATGCATACCGCAGCATGACCGCGCTGAAGCTGGCACAGGATAACCTGCGTCAGGGATACACCACCGTTCGGGATGTGGGCGACCGAAACAATATTGTAATCGACATCGCCAGAGCGGTTCGGGAAGGCGCGGTGGTAGCACCGGACATCCTGGCCAGCGGAAAGATCATCTCGCCGACAGAGAAGGGAAACGACTTCTTCGGTACCATGTATCTGGAAGCGGATTCTCCGGAAGAGTTCCGGAAAGCGATTCGAAAACAGTACCAGAGAGGCGCCGACTGGATTAAGATTATGGGCACCGGAGCAATTATGAATCCGGGTGCGGAGCCGGGGCTTCCGATTATTACCGAAGAGGAATTGAAGGCTGCTTGCGATATGGCAGACTTCTTGAAGATGCCGGTATCCGTGCACTGCCACGGAACGGACGGCATCAAGATGTGCATTCGCAATGGCGTTCGTACCATTGAGCATTCCACTATTTTGGACGATGAGTGCTTGCGGATGTACAAGGCATCGAATCGGAGCTTTATGATGCCGACACTGAGCGCACCGCACTCCTTCCTGGATTGGCCGGAAGGAATGCCGAAGCACTACGTGGAGAAATCCAAGAAAATCGTCAAGGTTCTGGATGAAGGAATGAGAGAGGCCTACCTGCAGGGAATCAAGATGGGTTGGGCGACCGATGCGGGTGTCTACGAGGGCAGCCACGGCAACGGAATCTACGAGTTCCGGATTCGTGTGAACAAGCTGGGAATGGACCCGAAGGATACGTTGATTCAGGCGACCAAGTACAATGCGGAAATCCTGATGATCGACGATCGGGTGGGCACCATAAAAGCAGGAAAGAAAGCGAATTTGGCAGTATTCCGGGGAAATCCGGATGAAGATATTGAAAAATTGAATGATGTTGCACTGGTCATCAAGGACGGCAAGAAGGTTCTTGTATAACCGGGAAGAGTTATGGATGCAACCAGAGGTGTCACCAACGCAGTGTTGCTGGCTGTAACCCTGGCCATCTTCAATGCACTGAGCAAGAAGGCCAGCGATCTGGCAGGTCTGAACGGCGCAGTTATCTTCTGCCCGCTGCTGGCCGGAAAAGTTCTGGATATATACGGAAATGCGGGATACCACATCCTGTTTATCTTCTTGGCTGTTATGATGGTAATTGGTCTCATTCTTCTGACCTTCTACAAGCGTCTCGTGAAAAAGATGTAATATGCCAAGTGATAATATAATAATATAATTACCCAAAAAACCCCATCGAAATCGATGGGGCTTTTCATGTACGGTTGTATTTGTTTGGTGTTATTCTTCTTCCATTTGCAGGTTGGCCCAGTAGCTGTAGCTTCGCTTCAGGGTGTGGGCGATGGCATCCGTGTCCCGCTCTTCCAGAATCTTTAAGATTTCAAAATGGATGTCCACCAGATACTTCCGGTCATGCTCCCGAATGCACTGCTCGATGGTGCGGATTCGGGATCCGTAGGTCAGCTTGGACAGCATTTCGTTCACGGTGACAATCAGGTCGTTTCGGGTCGCTTTCGCGATGGCATCGTGGAAGGCGATGTCCGTCCGGCAGATTAATTTCGGATCCGGATTGGGTTCGTCCAGTTCCCGCTCGATGGAGACCGCAATTTGTCGCAGGTTCTCCGCATCCTCCGTATTGAGACCTTGATCCATGATAACCTGCAAGGTACCGAACTCGATGCATTGCCGGAGACCGATAAGGTCTTGGTAAGATTCTTTTTTCTGGAGAATCATACTGTAGATCAACGGATTGATGGTCTGCGGTTTGAAGGTTCGACATACAAAAGTACCTTCGGGACGGCGAATCTCCAGAATGCCGTACGCAACCAGGGTTCGTACCGCCTCCCGTACCGTGTTCCGTCCGACGCAGAAGCTGGAGGCCAGCTCCGGCTCAGTGGGAATCTTGTCTCCCGGATTAATCTGCCCGTCGATGATGGCTTCCGTCAATCGTTCCACCACGATATCGGAAGCGGATTTCATGCGAATGGGCTTCATAAAATCTGAAGCAGTCATTAATTTTCCTTTCTGTGCAGCAGTGCTGCGTTTCGCGGCAGAGGGAGAAAGAAATTAATTCTTCTTCTCTACGATGGTGTCTGCCAGCGTCTCAAAATATTTAACGTAAGCGGCGTGGTCTTCTTCCATGTGACCGTGCGCCTTCATGGTCTGCTGGATTTCATAGAGCTGAGCGGTGTAAGGAATCGGGCAATCAATGGCGTGGGCCGTGTTGATTACGTTGGTGATATCCTTGTGGTTGACTTTGATGGTTCCGCCCGGGGTGAAGTTCCGTTCCACCATCATCGGCGCCTTATCTTCCAGAGCGTAGCTTCGCGCAGCACCGCCTTCGATGGCTTTGTATACCTTCTCCGGATCCACGCCGGCTTTGGCCGCAAAGGTGAGGGCTTCCGCTACGATGGCGATGTTGTTGTTTACGATAATCTGATTGGCCAGCTTGCAGATGCTTCCGGAGCCGGAATCGCCAATCAGGGTTGCCTGAGAACTGTAGGTGTCAAAGATCGGCGCGCAGGTGTTGAAATTCTTCTCGTCGCCGCCCACCATGATGGCCAGCGTGCCGGCCTTGGCGCCGCTCTCTCCGCCGGATACCGGCGCATCTAAGAATCCGATGCCTTTCTCCTGCAGCTTCTCATAGCATTCTCTGGAATCGTTTGCGGTGACGGAGCTGTGATCTACCACAATCTGTCCGGCCTTCATGTAATCCATCAGACCGCCTTCGCCGAAAATGACGTTCTTAACGATGGATGCGTTCGGGAGAATCATCTCCACCACATCGCACTGTTCCGCCAGATCCTTATTGCTTCCGGCGGTCGCACCTTCGGCCACCAGTTCCGCAACGATCTTCTCGTTCAGGTCGGATACCATGACATCCAGACCTGCTTTTACCATGTGTTCTGCCATGGGACGTCCCATGATTCCCAGTCCAATAAATCCTACTTTCATTGTGTGTTTCCTCCTGTTGATGTTTCGTGTTTTGGATTAAAAAAACAGTACCGCCTGCAGCCATAAACCGAATTGTGTTCAACATAGGATGTTTAACACTTCAATACTAATGAAAAATTCATGCAAAGTCAATTGGAATTCTGCTTTATTTTAGAAGATGGGTTTGTTGCCTGAAACAAATTTTTCGACCAAATTATGTTTATTGTTGACTTTAGCGTAAAATGTTCGTAAAATAAAATCAACATCCTATGATAGTATGAACTAATGATGGGGTGATATCCGGATTCGTCCGGGGAAAAAACTATACCGCTTGTAGTTAATGTTGTTGGGATATCGCAGGCATCCGGCTTGCGAAGGAGGAAAAATTGAAGAGAAGAAAACTGATTGCAGTTGCCTTGATGTTGACCTTGCTCTGCACGATTTCCCTGTCCGGCTGTGCGAAGCAGAACAGCGGAGAGGTAGCAGAGAACGGATACAATCAGGTAACGCTGCTGCTCAACTGTAACGGAACAGAGATCGCCAATGATACCAGAATGGCGCTCCTGTTCAAGAAGTACGTGGAAGAGCGTTCCGATGGCGTGGTTCGGATTAAAGTATTCCCGAACGATCAGCTGGCCAGCGGAAACATGAACAAGGGTCTGGAGATGATTACCAGCGGAACTACGGATTTGGACATCCATTCCACCAGTATCATTTCCAATCTGGATAACCGTCTGATGGTATGCACTATGCCGTGGCTGTTCCAGAACTACGACCAGGCGGAGAAGACCTTCTTCGGGGATGGCGGAAAGTTCATCCAGAAGGTGGTATCCAAGAAGGGTCTGACTTACCTGGGCGCGGTTCATAACGGGTTCAAGGCGATTACAAACAGCAAGCGCTCCATCAAGAAGCCGGAAGATCTGAGCGGCCTGAAGATCCGTATTCCGGGTGGTGCGTTCTACACAGCCTTCTACAAGGCATTCGGTGCCAGCCCGCAGGCGATGAGCTGGAGTGAAGTGTTCACCGCACTGCAGCAGGGAACCATCGACGGACAGGACAACAGCTTGAGTACCTGCAATTCCGGAAACATTCAGGAAGTGCAGAAGTATATCACTATCGCAAAGTATACCTATGAAGCTTTTACTTTTACCGCGAACTCCGAGAAGTTTAACTCGCTGAACTCCAAGACCCAGAAGCTGCTGAAAGAGTGTGCGAAAGATGCGTGCCACGAAGTGGATCAGCAGATTGTGGAAGGAGAAGGAGATATCCTGCAGAAGTTCAAAGACACCGGCTGTGTAATCAATGAACTGTCTCCGGCAGACATTGAGGAATTCCGCAAGGTTGTAGAACCGGTGAAGCAGGAATACATGAAGAAGTACGGCGAAGAGGCCTGCAAGGCATTCGGCGTGACGAAGTAGTGAAACTCAGATAGAAAGTGAGGCAAGGTATATCCTATGAAAAAATTCTGGAATGAATTGGAAGACAATATATGCGGCATCCTGCTTCTGGTGATGATGCTGCTCACATGCGTCAATGTATTTGCGCGCTATGTCCTGCTCAGCTCCATGCCTTTCGTCGAAGAGCTGACCAATGCCGGCCTGATTCTCCTCAGTATTGCCGGCGCAGCGGTGGCTGCGAAAAGAGGAGCCCATTTGGGCCTGACGGTCCTGACGGAGAGATTTTCTCCGGCGGGACAGAAGGCTTGCGCTCTGTTGGGCGATGCCCTCGGCATCATCTTTGGACTGGTCATCCTGTACTTCGGTATTCGGATGTCCGGTCACGAATTCGCGCTGGGACTGAAGACCAGCGGCATGCAGTGGCCGGAAGGTGCCTTTGGTGCCATGATTCCGGTAGGCGGTGCGTTCCTGGCGATTCGCTACTGCCAGCTGTTTATCCGTACGCTGAAAAGCGATGCAACGAACTCGGAAGATAAGGAGGCATAAGAATGAGTGCAGGCTTAGTAGTATTTGGAAGCTTTGCGGTCCTCCTGTTCCTGGGAGTTCCGATTGCGTTATCTTTGGGAATGGCCAGTGTCATCACACTGCTGTATGAAAATCTGCCACTTTCCATTATTCCGGCGAATCTCTATTCGTCCACCGGCAAATTCGTTTTGCTGGCAATTCCGTTCTTCATACTGGGCGGAAATATCATGGAGAAGAGTGGAATCTCTTCCCGCTTGATTGATTTTGCGAAAACCTTGGTGGGCCACAAGAAGAGCGGTATGGCGATGGTATGCGTCATCGTTGCCTGCTTCTTCGCCGCAATTTCCGGTTCCGGTCCGGCGACGGTTGCGGCTCTGGGAATGATTATCATCCCGGCAATGACCCAGGTGGGATATGACAAAGCGTCTTCCACCGCATTGATGTCCACCGCCGGTGCCATCGGTATCGTCATCCCGCCGTCCATTACTTTTGTAATCTACGGATCCATCACCGGAAATTCCGTGGGCCAGCTTTTCGCTGCCGGCCTGGTTCCGGGAATCCTCATGGGCGTGGTGCTGGTTGTTGCTATGAAGTTCGTCAGCCGGAAATTGGAAATTGAGACCATTCCGAAGGCGACCGGTGCGGAACGTTGGGCTGCTTTCAAGGATGCATTCTGGGGCATCATGATGCCGGTTATCATCCTGGGCGGAATCTACGGCGGAATCTTCACCCCGACCGAAGCGGCTGCCGTGGCAGCTCTGTACGGTCTGCTGGTTGGATTCTTCATCTATAAGACCTTGAAACTTCAAGATTTGATGACGATTCTCAAGGACTCCGTTTCTCAGACCGCCGTGGTTATGTTCATCGTTGGAACCGCCAGCCTGTTCTCTTGGGTGCTCACGGTTACCGGTGTGGCATCTGCAGCAAGCAATACGCTGATTACCATGGTAGGCGGCAACAAGATTCTGTTCCTGCTGGTAGTGAACATCATCCTGCTGATTGCGGGCTGCTTCATCGATGCCAACTCGGCAATGTATATCATCCTGCCGATTCTCTACCCGGTCGCAACCGCACTGGGCATCGACCCGGTTCATCTGGGTGCCATCATGGTACTGAACATGGCCATCGGTCTGGTAACACCTCCGGTAGGAATCAACCTGTACACCGGATGCGGCATTGCGAACATTTCCCTGAAGGAAATTTCCAAAGCGGTTCTGCCGTTCGTATTCGCATCGCTGCTGGTACTGATTCTGGTAACATACGTTCCGGCAGTATCCACCTGGCTTCCAAGCTTGATTTCGAACTAATCGAGATATAACAGACCTGTGCTGCTTGCCCGCAGGCAGGTCTGTTTCATGGGACACGGGCAATCATTCATGAACAACAAGGAGGTCATATCATGAAGGATATCAGCATAGGGGAGCTGAAAGACCGCGCACAGGATCTGCGCCGAAAGGCTCTGACTATGATATATGAAGCACAATCCGGTCACCCGGGCGGTGCGTTCTCGGCAGCAGAGGTCGTTACATATCTGTATTTCAAGGAAATGAACATCGATCCAAAGAATCCGGAATGGCCGGACCGGGACCGCTTCATCCTTTCCAAGGGTCATGCATGCCCGATTCAGTACGCAGCACTGGGAACTCTGGGATATTTTCCGGAGGAAGAGATGCATAAGCTGAGAAAAGAAGGCTCCATGCTGCAGGGTCACCCGAACATGAGAAAATGCCCGGGCATCGATATTTCCACCGGATCCCTGGGTCAGGGACTTTCTGTAGGCGTGGGAATGGCGGTTGCCGGCAAAAGAGACGGCAAGAACTACCGCGTATATGTGGTAATCGGCGACGGCGAGCTGGATGAAGGTGAGCTGTGGGAAGGCTTTATGGCGGCGAACGCGTGGGGCCTGGACAACCTGGTGGTCATCCTGGACGACAACGGTCTGCAGCTGGACGGCACCACGGATGAAATCATCCCGCACCTGGATGTGGTAAAGAAGATGGACGCGTTCGGCTTTGAGACCTACGACATCGACGGAAACGATATGGAACAGGTAGCGGATGCTTTTGGGAAAATCAATGCGTCCTCTTCCGGAAAGCCGAAATTCATCGACGCTCGCACCGTTAAGGGCAAGGGCGTATCCTACATGGAGAACCAGCTGGGCTGGCACGGCAAAGCACCGAACGATGAAGAATACGAAATCGCAATGAAGGAACTGGGAGGTCGGTAATGAATACAGAACAGAAAATTGCCACTCGTGTCGGTTTCGGCGAAGAAATCGTAGCACTGGGTAAAGAAAACAAGGATATCTACGTTGTGGATATCGATATCGGTAAATCCTGCAAGACTCAGGAGTTTCGTAAGGAGCTGCCGATGCAGCATCTGAACGTGGGTATTGCAGAACAGAACGGCGCCGGCGTTGCGGCGGGACTGGCCACCACGGGAAAAATTCCATTCGTGGTAACCTACGCGGTATTCGGTTCCCTCCGGATGGCGGAACAGATTCGTCAGGAAATTTGCTACACCAACCTGAACGTAAAAATCGCTTGCTCCCACGGCGGCCTGACTCCGGCCAACGACGGCGCCAGCCATCAGGGCATCGAAGACATGGGCGTTCTCCGTACCATTCCGAACATGAGAGTGGTCATGCCGGCGGATTACTATGCGGCCAAAGCCCTGGTTCGCCAGGCGGCAGAAATCTACGGACCGGTGTATCTGCGGTTCACCCGGGATGCGGTTCCGGTAATCTACGATGAGAATCAGAAGTTCGAAATCGGCAAAGCCATCCAGATTCAGGACGGCTCCGACGTGGCGCTGATTGCCAACGGCGATACCGTCATTCTGGCAATCCGGGCGGCAGAAGAACTGGCAAAGGAAGGCATTTCCGCCAGAGTCATTGACATGCACACCATCAAGCCATTGGATGTGGACTGCGTAAAGGCCTGCATCGATGACATCGGCAAAATCATCACTGTCGAGGACCACAATATCATCAACGGTCTGGGCAGTGCCGTATGCGAGGTGGCAGCGGAATCCGGAAAGGGCATCGTAAAGAGAATCGGCATCCAGGATCAGTTCGGAGAATCTGCACCTTATGAACGTCTGCTGGCAAAGAACGGCATCACGGTGGAGAACATCGTGGAGACCGCAAAGGCATTGCAGAAGTAATTGATTACGTCCACTTTTACTCCAAAAGGGAATAACCCTTTATACACGCTGCTGTGGGATTATCCTGCAGCAGCGTGTATCTTTTTGTTCTTCACTTTTCTCATTTCTTTCGGGCCGGGGTTCGCGCCCGGAAACCGAAATCATAGGCTTTGCGGGGAGGCGAGCGCAAACTTTGCCGCTGTCAGGTTCGCCAACCCCCATTTCTTTCGGACCGGGGTTCGCGCCCGGAAACCGAAATCGTAGGCTTTGCGGGGAGGCGAGCGCGAACTTTGCTGTCGTCAGGGGCGCATTTTCCACTTCTTCCGGTCTGGAGTTCGCGCCCGGAAACCGAAATCATTGGCTTTGCGAGGAGGCGAGCGCGAACTTTGCCGCCGTCAGGTTCGCTAATCCCCATTTCTTTCGGGCTGGGGTTCGCGCTCGAAAACCGAAATCGTTGGCTTTGTGGGGAGGCGAGCGCGAACTTTGCCGCCGTCAGGTTCGCCAACCCCCATTCTTTCGGGTCGGG
>NZ_JAQXUZ010000009.1:0-39187 GCF_029224645.1 Mogibacterium kristiansenii | reverse complement strand
CTTCAGTTGGCTCTTGTCAAGCACTTTTTTCAAACTTTTTTAAAAAGTTTTCAGTGCCCACGAGCGCATCCAATGCCACAAAGGCTTGGAGCCTGCACGCTGCGCCTCCGAGAAGCGTTCGCTTTTCGGTGACGACAAGATAAGATTATACGCGCCTTATGAGCACTTGTCAACAACTTTTTAAAACTTTTTTGAAATGGATTAGTTGCAAAAGCAATTTCACCTCGTCCACGCCATACTTCCTGTCTCCTAGCCGAAGAAACGCTTGATTTCGATTTCCGCATTCTCCACGGAATCCGATCCATGAATCAGATTATATGTGGTGCTGGAAGCGAAATCCCCGCGAATGGTGCCGGCCGTTCCGTCTTCGAACTTGGTTGCGCCCATGAGAATCCGCATTCCTTTTACCGCATTCTCACCTTCCACGATCATCGCCAGAACCGGGCCGGATGTCATGTATTCCAGCATACCCGGGAAGAACGGCTGATCCGCCACGTGTGCGTAATGTTCCCGCAAAATCTCCTCGCTCAGCGTCATCATCTTCGCCTGGGTGATTTTGTACCCCTTGTCCTCAATTCGAGCAATCACTCTGCCCATCAGGCCGCGCTGTACGCAATCCGGCTTCAGCATGATGTAAGTTCTCTCCTGTGCCATAGTTTTCCTCCTAATTATATAAAAAAATATTTTCACGGCCGCAAAGTTTTCCGACCGTTCATTAGCGATTTCGGTTGCCTACGCCCTTTCCGAATTGTTTTTACCGGCGAGCATATCCACGAATTGTTGTGCCACTCTTCCGGATTCTCCGCCGTGACGCGTCGCCCATCGGTCCGCCTCCAGCAGCAGTTCTTCCTCCGGAAGATTTACGCCCTGACGCTCCGCTAAAGTGCGTACGATGTCGTGGTATTCTTGATGCGCCGGCTTGTAGTAAGCGATGCTGACGCCGAAGCGGGCGGACAGTGACAGTTTCTCCGCCATGGTATCGTTCTTGTGCACATCGTTGGCATCGGTTTCCTGTCGGTCCGCAAAGCTTTCCCGAATGAGGTGGCGGCGGTTGGACGTGGCGTAGATCAGCACGTTGTCCGGACGCACCTCCAGGTCGCCCTCGATAACCGCCTTCAGGTACTTGTATTCCGTCTCTGCGCTTTCAAAGGACAGGTCGTCCATATAAATTATGAAACGATAATTTCGGCTCTTAATAATGCTGATGATTTCCGGCAGGTATTTGAAGTCGTGCTTGTACACTTCAATCATCCGAAGTCCCCGGTCATAATAGTGATTCAGCAGTGCCTTGATGCTGGTGGATTTGCCGGTACCGGCATCGCCGTACAGAAGCACGTTGTTGGCCGGCTGTTCGTTCAGGAACGCTTCCGTGTTGTCGGTCAGTTGCTTTTTCTGGCGCTCATAGCCCACCAAGTCGCCCAGCACCACACCGCCGGTGGCGGTAATCGGCACGATCTCCGGTCGGCCGTCCTGCACCGCAATGCGAAAGGCTCGGTTCATTCCGAATTTTCCCACGCCGTAGTGACGATAGAATTCCATCACGATATTGTACATTTCTTCCACGGTTTCCGCCCGGTCGATGTCCTCGCTGAGTCGGCACACCCGAACGCTCACGTTGCGGTTGAAGAACTGCTCTTTTTTCGGCACCGATCTGTAATTCGTGATCAGCCGGAAGCAATTCAACCCCAGAGCTTGCTCCATTTCCGTAAAGTCGTAATCGAACAGCTGCTTAAAAATGGCGAAGTCGTTCATGGCGAAGTCGTTCACCGTCCCCTCCACGCTGCCGTTCTTCTCCGACACCAGCGTGAACGGATTCTCCGTCATGGCAATCAGGTATGCCAGATAGTTCTGCCACAGATTCCGGTCAAAACCGTAGGCAGTGCTCACATCCATCAAATCGTGAATCTCATCCAAAATCCGGTCCGTCAGATGAGCCGGCTCGTAATTTCCGGAATCGAAATCCCGGCAGATGTCCGCCATGCGAAACAGGATGGAATCCTTCCCGATATTTCGGTAGATTACTAATTTCGATACTAATTTGTACATCGCTAATCTCTTTTTCCTCGTTCCAAAATTCTCTTAATCATTGTAAAAGTATCTTATCTATGATATCTCAGACTTCCGATTTTTTCAATAGGCGCGCTTTCGATAACAAAAGAAGGTGTTACATGCAAGCACGTAACACCTTCCAATAATTCATCATTCTATCTTAATTAAAAATCATAAACCTGTTTCTGTAGTACAGATTACTCTTCCGAAGTACCCCAGGATTCCAGCTTGTTGGAGAATCCCCACAGGATTGCACCGAATACGATTACTACAGCTGCGCAGCCGCCGTAACCCTTGGTGAAGTCCATGGTGTTCAGGAAAGCATACAGTCTTGGATACAGCTGCTGAGCCAGGAATACGGCGACTGGCCATACACCAAGCAGCAGACCCAGCAGTTTAGCCGGAGCGAACTTGGAGATGAAGGAGTTACCCAGAGGGGAGAATACCATCTCACCTACGGACATCAGCAAGCATACCAGAGCCAGCCACATTACGGAGCACTGACCGTTGTCACCGGCGATGTTGTTCGCAACTACCATTACCACGTAAGAAACACCCAGCAGGATGCAGCCCAGAGCGGTCTTTCTGAACATAGACATGTCGCCCTGCGGTCTCTGGGACAGCTTACGCCATACCATAGCCATAACCGGTCCAAGGATGATGCAAACCAAAGCGTTTACGGAGTCGAACCAGGATGTAGGAATCTGGAAGCTTCCGATGTACCAGTTCGCCTTGTTCAGGAAGGCATCTCCATCACCATAACCGAATCTGTAGTATGCTGGCATGTAAGCCATGTACCACAGCATCCAGAATATTGCAGACAGCAGGGTCAGCAGGATGACAGCAACAACCTTCTTCTTGTCTCCGGATGTGAGCGGAGCTGCTGCTGCAGCTCTCTTCTCTTCGGATACGAATTCACGGGTATCCTTCTTGAACGGAGTCTTGCCGGCTTCGCCCAGAGCCTTCTTTCCACCGACGGTGAACCAAATCAGGTCGATGATCAGCAGCGCACCGCATAGTGTGAATACGCCGGTGAAGCTCATCTTTCCGCTGGTAGCCAGAACGGCGATGAAAGTAGTTCCGATGAAGGAACCGATGTTAACGAAAGAATACTGAAAGGAGAATGCTTCGTCCAGTTCTTCCTGATCGGAGAACAGAAGTCCGTTAACGCCGGACAGGTTTCCCTTGAAGAAACCGGTACCAACAGCAACGAGAACGATCATTACCCATACCATCTTCAAATCTGTTGCCATTCCGGAAATGATGTAGCCAACACCCATCAGCAGCATACCAATCTGTACGCACAGTCTTGGGCTGATGAAGTGGTCAGCGAGATATCCACCGAATATCGGTGTGATGTAGGTCCATGCTACGAAAGAAGCGGAGATAGCCGCACCCTTCGCATCGTCAAGTCCGAGACCACCGGATGTTGTGTTAGTCGCAATCCAAATGGCCAGCAGATACTTTACAGTGTAGAATGCCATACGCTCGAATGTGAAACCGAGTGCGCAGACATAAAACCCAAATGGCTTACCTTTTTTTGCAGTTTCCATTTTACTTTTACCTCCTAAAGAAATAACGATAAATGATGAATAATTTACATCAGGCTCCTTTGTCTCGAACCTGACAAAGCCTTGGTTATTCCCACACCCATTGAATAAAAATATCTCAAATTCGATGGGACACAGGCTGTAATTAAACTATGGCTAGACCATGGTCTAATCCTACTCTGTGATTCTATCACCATAGCTTCACATTGTAAACACTTTTAAAAGCTTTTTTTGATTCTATGCAAATTTTTAATACTTTTTTTGTTATCTATTGGAAATCTATCAGTTATTCTATTAATCATTTCACAAAATTTCATTTGTCAAGGGGAATTTTTGCTATTTCAAAACTTTTTTTACTGCATCTACAATGTCGCTTGCGGTCATGCCGTATTTCTCCAGCAGCTCTGCCGGCTTTCCGGATTCGCCGAAGGTGTCCTTCTGACCCACCATCTCGATTCGGCACGGTGCGTTCTGCACGACCACTTCTGCCACAGCACTGCCCAGGCCGCCGATAACGGAATGCTCCTCTGCCGTTACGATAGCACCGGTTTCCTGTGCTGCCTTGATAATTGCCTCTGCATCGATCGGCTTGATGGTGTGCATATCCAGAACGCGCGCAGAGATACCCTCTTCTGCCAGAGTTTCTGCAGCGGCCATCGCATCGGCTACCAGAATGCCGGTTGCGATAACGGTCACGTCAGAACCCTCTCTCAGCTGAGTCGCTTTTCCAATCTGAATCTTCTCTGCCTGCTCATCAGAATACAGCACCGGAACGCCGGATCTTCCCAGACGGATGTATGCCGGACCGTCGAAATCCACAGCCGCTTCCAGCAGCTTGCGCGCGCTGACAGCATCTGCCGGACACAGTACGGTCATGCCCGGAATCTCTCTCATCAGGGACAGATCTTCAAAAGTCTGGTGGCTGGCACCGTCTTCACCGACGGTAATTCCCGCATGGGTCGCGCAGATTTTTACGTTTGCGCCGGTATATCCGATGGAGTTTCGAATGATTTCATAGGCTCTTCCGGCAGCGAACATGGCAAAGGTGCTGGCGCATACCACGTGACCGGACAATGCGATTCCGGTGGCCTCCGCATAGAGGTCCTGCTCCGAAATACCGCAGTTCACGAAACGTTCCGGATATGCTTTTGCGAAATTCTTTGTCTTTGTGGAACCGGAAAGGTCCGCATCCATTACCACCAGGTTCGGTCTCTTGGCACCCTCTTCCACCAGAAATTCACCATACGCTTCTCTGGTTGCAATCTTCTTTACATCTGCCATTACTGTACACCTCCCAGTTCTTCCATTGCCTGCCGGAACTGCTCGTCGTTCGGCGCCTTGCCGTGCCATCCGGCCTGATCTTCCATGAAGGATACGCCGTGGCCCTTATGGGTCTTGGCGATGATTGCCGTCGGCTGTCCCTTTACCGTCTTGGCTTCATCCAGCGCCGCCAGAATTTCCGGGAAGCTGTGTCCATCCACGTTAATCACGTGCCATCCGAAGGTCTGGAACTTTCCGCTCAGCGGCGTTACCTTCTTTACGTCATCTACCTTTCCGTCAATCTGCAGGCCGTTCCAGTCCACAATCAGCACCAGGTTGTCCAGGTTCCGATGCGCTGCGGACAGAGCCGTCTCCCAGATAATGCCTTCCTGCAGTTCGCCGTCTCCGCACAGAGCATACACTCTGCCCGGATTTCCGTCCATCTTTCCGGCCGTCGCCATACCAACCGCAACGGAGAAACCCTGTCCCAGAGAACCGGTGGACATCTCCAGTCCCGGAACTTTATGCATATTCGGATGTCCCTGGAAGTGACTTCCGATTTTTCTCAGGGTCATCATCTCTTCCACATCGTAGAATCCTCTCTCTGCCAGAGTCGCATAGAGCGCCGGTACTGCGTGTCCCTTGGACAGCACGAACTTATCCCGACCTTCCATCTTCGGATTCTCCGGATTGATATTCATGGTATCGAAATAAAGCGCCGTAAGAATGTCCGTTGCGGACAGGGAACCACCCGGGTGGCCCGAACCGGCTTCGTGGATTGCGCGAATGACATCCACACGAATCTTGCGAGCTGTTTCTTTCAGCTCATCATAATTTCTGTTACTCACAACTTCCTCCTGTTCTTGCTTGTGCAAACATAGATTCATTATATTCATATAGCAATAGGTTGTCCATAGCTATAAATTCAGGAAATATTTTGCCATGATGAAATACGTGCCCAACGATACCATATCCGTCAGGGATGCCATCATCGGTCCGGACATCAATGCCGGGTCGATGCCGATTTTTTTTGCCCCCATCGGAAGCAGCCCGCCGAAGCACTTGGCAATGATGACGATCAGCAGCATGGAGACGCACACCGTCAGCGCCACCAGCGTGCCGTTGTGGTCCAGCAAAATAATTCGCACGAAGTTCACCGCACTGACGCAGATGCCGATCACGATGCTCACTCGGAACTCTTTCCAGAATACCTTTAGGGCGTCTCCCATTTCGATTTCGCCGGTGGACATTCCCCGCACCACCAGGGTAGTGGTCTGGGTTCCGGAGTTTCCGCCGGTGCCCATCAGCATCGGCATGTATACCACCAGCGCCACCACAGAGGACAGGGCATCCTCGAACCGGGCAATCAGCCCGCCGGTGATGAAGTAGGAACACATCAGCAGGAGCAGCCACGGCAGCTCCGCCTTGACGTGGTCCATGACCGGCATGTCCAGATATTCCTTGTCGGTGGAATCGATGACACCGCCCATACGCTCGATATCCTCCGTCATCTCCTCTTCGATGACGTCCAGAATATCGTCGACGGTGATAATGCCCACCAGGCGGCCCTCGTTATCCACCACCGGCAGCGCCAGAAAACCGTACCGCTTGAACAGGTCCGATACCTCTTCCTGGTCATCGTCCACGTGAGCCAGAATAATGTCTTCATGCATGAGTTCCGACACCTTCTCGTGATCCGGTGCGATTACCAGCGACCGAAGAGACACGATGCCAATCAGCTTTCTCCCCCCGGAAAGCACGTAGGCCGTGTAAATCGTCTCCGAATCCATGCCCACTTCCTTGATGTGAGCCAGCGCCTCCTTGGTCGTCATATCCTTCCGCAGCTCGATGTAGTCCGGCGTCATCAGGGAGCCGGCGCTGTTCTCCTTGTACCGCAGGAAGGTGTTGATCTGCCGCCGCTCATTCTTCGGCGTTTTCTCCAGGATTTTGTCCACCAGGTTCGCCGGAAGCTCCTCCAGCACGTCGATCATATCGTCGAAATCCAGCTCGTCCAGAATGTACTGAATTTCCGGATCCGTGATGATATTAATGATTTCCACCTGATTGTCCACATCCATGTTCGGGAACACCTCAACGGACACGTCTTTCGGCAAAGTCCGAAACAGCACCACCGCTTTCTGCATGTCGTATTCCCGCATGACGTCTTCCAGCATCTCCGCGATATCCACCGCATTGAACTTCAGCAGTTCATCCCGACACTGGAAATACTTTTTCTCCTCCAGGAGGCTGAAAATCTTCTCTTCCGAATATTCAAAAGTTTCGTCCATATCCTGAATCGAATTATCCATAGTTCCTCCCCCTTTCCGTATAGTATGTAAAAACAATTTATAAAAACAATTTCGTTACGCTTCGCTTTGTCCGATCATCCCCAAGATGTCCTCCTCCGTGATGATCGACACGCCCAGCTCCCGAGCTGCCCGATTCTTGGAGGAACCGGATTCCGGATTGTTGGTAATCAGGTAATCCGTGCTGCCGCTGACGCTTCCGGCCACCTTTCCGCCCTCTGCCTCAATGGCCGCCTTCAGTTCCTTTCGGTTGCCGAAGTGATTGAGGGAACCGGTAATGACGAACACCTTTCCCGCCAATCCGGTACCTTGCTCCTCGTAGGATTCGTCCAGATGCAGCTTGGCAATCAGTCGATTCACCATTTCCTCATTCTTCGGTTCCCGGAAGAAGCCGGCAAAATCCTTTGACATCACGCTTCCCACGCCGTCGATGTCCAGCAGTTCCTCTTCCGTCAACGCCTGAATGGTCTGCCACCGATTTCGACAGGCACGGGCAATCTGATTCGCCATGGTGACGCCTACCCCCGGAATTCCCAGGGCCGTCAGCACCCGAGCCGGCGTGGTGTTTCTCGCAGCTTCGATGGAGTCCAGCAGATTCCTGCAGGATTTCTCCCCAAAACCGTCCATTTCTATAATTTCTTCCCGGTACGTTTCCAGTTCAAAGATGTCCGGGAAGGATCGAATGCATCCCATGCCGATCAGCTTCAGTAAAGTCTGCTCGGAAAGCCCCTCGATATTCATGGCATCCCGGGAGACGAAGAGAGAAAATCTTTTTACCTGCTTCGCCAAGCAGTCCGGATTGGTGCAGGTCAGCACTTTGGTGCCGCCGTCCGACTGCACCCGCGCCTCTCCACCGCACACCGGACAGGTCTCCGGGATGTGGAAGTTGCCGCTCTTGGTGAGGTTCCCGCTGATCTGCGGAATGATCATATTGGCTTTGTACACCGTAATTCGGTCTCCGATGCCCAGCTTCAAATCTTCCATTATATTGATATTGTGCACCGATGCCCGGCGAACCGTGGTTCCCTCCAGCTCCACCGGATCAAAAATTGCCACCGGATTCAGCAGTCCCGTGCGGGACGGGCTCCACTCGATTTCCCGAAGCACCGTTTCCGCCTGCTGATCCCGCCATTTAAAGGCCATGGCATCCTTCGGGAACTTCGCTGTGGTTCCCAAGGAAGCGGAATATGCCAAATCCTCTAGGGTCAGAACCAGTCCGTCCGACGGAATCTCAAAGGTGGGAATCCGCGTTTCAAATTCATCGATGGCCGCCAAAAGATTCTCTCGGTCCACCTTCCGGTATTCCACCACGTCGAACCCCTGCTCCGCCATCCATTTCATCTGGACTTCCCGGCTGTTCTCGAAGTCCACCTCCGGCGCCTCACTCAAGGTAAAGGCGTAGAAGTTCACGTTTCGCTCCGCCGTAATCCGGCTGTCCAGCTGGCGCACACTGCCGCTGCACAGGTTCCGCGGGTTCTTGTATTTCGCATCCGCATCGTCGATGGCCGCGTTGATTTTCTCAAAATCCTCGTAGCGAATCACCGCTTCTCCTCGTACCACTGTATGTCCCCGATGGGGAATGGTGCGGGGCACATTCCGGAATACCCGGGCGTTAGGGGTAATCACCTCGCCCACATCGCCGTTTCCGCGGGTCACCGCCTTGGCCAGCTTTCCTTCTTCATAGGTCAGCACCACCGTCAGACCATCCAGCTTCCAGGACAGCAGCGCCTCCCGGTCGCCCAGCCAGGAACGCAGCGCCTCCCGGTCCTTGGTTTTATCCAAACTCAGCATCCGCCGAGCGTGACGCTCCTTCGGCAGTTCCGACTGCACCGTATAACCCACGTTCTGAGACGGACTGTCCTCGGGAACGTATCCGCTTTCCGCCTCCAGCCGCAGCAATTCATCGTACAGCTCATCGTATTCGTAATTGGTCATGATCTCGCTGGCGTCGTCGTAGTAGGCCCGGGCGGCCTCGTTCAGCTGCGCCGTCAGATCGTCGATTCTCTTTCTGATATCTTCCATTAATCTACCTTCTCAATATTTACAAAACCCTTGCCGATTTTCTTAATTCCCACGGAATCAAAGGCGATGGTAAGGATTTTTCCCGAATCCTCAATCAGCATTCCTTCTCCGAATTTCGGGTGGCGCACTTTATCGCCGGCCTCCAGGCCCTCGTTGGAGAACTTCTTCCGAGTCTGCTTCTTCGCATATCCCAAACTGTCAAAAGGCTTCCCGCCATCCGGTCCGGAATATCCATCCTCCGTGCCGTGGCTTCTCCCCTTGTAAAAATAATCTCCGAAAAGCCCACCGTCTCCGGCAATGCCTCCCTGTTTCGCCTGGCGTTCCTTCACGGTCTCGCCGTCGATGTACTGCTTGTCCATCTCGTCCAGGAACATGGATTCGGACGTGTAATCCGTCCGGCCGTACAACATCCGGGTCTCCGCCCCGGTGAGATACAGTTTCTTCTTCGCTCGGGTGATTCCCACGTAGCAAAGGCGCCGTTCCTCTTCCAGCCGTCCCTCTTCATCAAAGGAAGCGGTTCCCGGGAAAATCCCGTTCTCCATTCCCGGAATGAATACAATCGGAAATTCCAATCCCTTGGCGCTGTGCAATGTCATGAGCACCACCGCATCTTCCGACTCATCCCGATTGTCAATATCCGACATCAGCGTAATCCGTTCCAGGAAGGCCGCCAGTGGTGTCGGCTCATCCACCGGAAATCCGGCTTTGGCCAGGGCTTCCCGTTCTTCTCTCAGCTCCTCCTGATGGGCTGCCTCGTCTCCGTTCTCCAGGCTCTTCTCGAACTCCGCCACCACGGATTTAAATTCCATGATATTCTCGATGCGTCCGTCCGCCTCCACCGTATCTGCGGCCTCTAAGGCGCCCAGATAACCGGAACGGTTTAGAATATTGTCGTACAGATCCACCAGGGTCAGATTGTCCAGTTCCCCTCGAAGATCCTGAATCATCTGCACGAATTCCTGCAGGGCCTTTCCCGCCTTCTTTGGGAGAGATGCCATCACCTGCGCCTCGCAAAGAGCCCGGTAAATGCTGATTCGGTATCCGGAGGCATAGGCCTGAATGCCGGACAGAGTCTTTGCTCCAACGCCCCGCTTTGGCTCGTTGATAACCCGCAGCATGGCCACATCGTCATCCGGATTTTCCACCAGGTGCATGTAGGCCATCACGTCCTTGATTTCCTTACGGTCATAGAACCGCAGTCCCGCCAGCACCCGGTACGGAATTCCCCGGAAGGAGAATTTCTCTTCAAATGCACGGGACTGGGCGTTTTTCCGATACAGCACCGCCATATCGCTGTAGGGATATCCCGCCTCGTGCAGGCGATCGATTTCACTGCCGATATACCAGGCCTCCTGCTTCTCGTCGGGCAGTCGACGGTAGGTGATCTTCGCTCCGTCCTTTTTCTCCGTCCACAGAGCCTTCTCCTTCCGGCCCTTATTGTTGCAAATGACGGAGTTGGCCAGGTTCAGAATATTTCCGTCGGAGCGGTAATTCTGCTCCAGCTTGATGGTGGTCACCTCCGGAAAATCCTTCTCGAAATCCAGAATATTCCGAATGTCCGCCCCTCGCCACTGGTAAATGCACTGATCGTCGTCCCCCACCACGCAGAGGTTCCGGTTGGTCTTGGACAGCAGGTGAATCAGTTTGTACTGCAAGTAGTTGGTGTCCTGATACTCATCCACCATGATGTATTGAAACCGGTTTCGGTAATATGCCAGAATCTCCGGATCCGCTTCCAGGAGGCGCACCCCGTTGAGAATCAGGTCATCGAAATCCATGGCGTTATTCCGCATCATTTCCTTCTCGTATTCCCGATATACTTGATATACGGTGTTCGCTCGGAAGTCTCCGGAATTCTCCGCAATATATTTTTCCGAGTTCTGCTCCCGCTCCTTAGCATTGCTGATGGCGCTGATTACATAGCTGACGGGATAGGTCTTTTCGTTGATTTCCAGGGCCTTCATAATCCGCTTCACCAGGGATTTTCGGTCCGTCTCATCGTACACCGTGAAACCGGTCTTATATCCCAGCACCTCGCACTGATATCGAAGCATCCGAAGACACATGGCATGGAAGGTCATGATCCACATTCCCCGGGTCCGTGGAACCAGGCTTTCCACCCGATCCCGCATCTCTCCGGCCGCCTTGTTGGTAAAGGTCACCGCCATAATTTGGGCCGGGTTCACGCCCTGCTCAATCATGTACGCAATTCGATGGGTCATGGTGGTGGTCTTCCCGCTTCCCGCTCCGGCCAAAATCAAAAGTGGCCCGTCAATATGCTTCACTGCTTTCTGTTGTTCGCTGTTCAGATTTGATAAATCCATTAATCTCTTCCTTAATATATGTATAAATTGCGTCCGCAGGAATGCGGGCGTAAAAATATCTGACCGTCTGTAAAAGAATCTATCCGAGTCTCGCCGTTTTCAATGTTTTCGACGGTACGGATTTGTTTTTTCTATCGACATTTTATTTTAGCATAATAGCGATAAAAACAAAAGATTTTAACGGCGGTGCAAGGGGTTCTTTCACGTTGTAAGAATTGGAATCACTTTCTAGATTGTGTTTTGTCTCTAGATTGTATACTTTTTTCGCGTGCATTGACACTGCATATCGAGAGTGCTAAAATCAAAGTGCGATTGGGAAAGAGTCAATCGCAAGTATATTTAGTTTTTTATAAGGAGAAGAAAATGGCTAATATTTCACAGAAGTACATTGACATTGCTAAGAAAAATTATCCACATGAACCAGAATTTCTTCAGACTGTTGAAGAAGTACTGACTTCTATCGAGCCTGTTCTGGAAGCACATCCGGAATACGAGAAGGCCGGTCTGGTTGAAAGACTGATCGAGCCTGAAAGAAGCATTACCTTCAGAGTTCCTTGGGTTGACGACAACGGCGAAGTTCACGTTAACAGAGGATACAGATTCGAGTTCAACAGTGCACTGGGACCGTACAAGGGTGGTCTGAGATTCCAGGCTAACGTATATCCTGGCATCCTGAAGTTCCTGGGATTCGAGCAGATCTTCAAGAACTCCCTGACCGGTCTTCCTATCGGCGGCGGCAAGGGTGGTTCCGACTTCGATCCGGCTGGCAAGTCTGATGCTGAAGTTATGAGATTCTGCCAGAGCTTCGTTACCGAGCTGTACAGACACATTGGTCCGAACGTAGACGTTCCGGCTGGTGACATGGGTGTAGGCGGCAGAGAGATCGGCTACATGATGGGTCAGTACAAGAGAATTACCAGACAGTACGACGGAACTTGGACCGGTAAGGGAACAACCAACGGCGGTCTGAACGGAAGAACAGAAGCTACCGGTTTCGGTATTGTATTCTTCGCAAGAGAGGTCCTGAAGCACTTCGGTGAGACTCTGGAAGGCAAGTCTGTAGTAGTTTCCGGATTCGGTAACGTATCTTGGGGAACTATTACCAAGCTGGTAGATCTGGGTGCAAAGCCAATCACAATCTCCGGACCGGATGGATACATCCTGGACGAGGAAGGTATCACCACACCAGAGAAGATCGAGATGCTGCTCTGGCTGAGAGCAAACAGCCCAATGGCTTGTGCTCCATACGCAGAGAAGTTCCCGAACGCTAAGTTCATCCCTGGAAAGAGACCTTGGGAAGTTAAGGCTGATCTGTACATGCCATGCGCAATGCAGAACGACATCACTCTTGACTGGGCGAAGGAAATGGTTAAGAACGGCGCTAGATACCTCATTGAAGGTGCTAACATGCCTACAACCAACGAAGCTATCGCTTATCTGCAGGAGAACGGCGTAGTTGTTGGTCCTTCCAAGGCTGCAAATGCCGGTGGTGTAGCATGCTCTTGCCTGGAAATGGCACAGAACGCTGAGCACCTCATCTGGGATAAGGAAAGAGTTTACAAGGAACTGGAAGGCATCATGGTTCACATCTTCGAGATTACTGAAGCAGCTTGCGCTAAGTACAATCTGGGTGAGAACTTCGTAGCCGGTGCAAACATTGCCGGTTTCGAAAGAGTAGCAGATGCTATGATGATGCAGGGTATTGTATAATCGAACCTTTTGATTATCGATTCACTTCATTGAAGACTCAAAAGAGAGCTGCAGTTGCAGCTCTCTTTTTTTAGTTCTATACTTTTGGTTAGGCCTTGTATCTTCGTATCGGGGAGCAAAATCTTCACATTGCCGCCGGAGTCCGCAACGAAAAACCTGCATGCGGGAGGCAATCTTGGCTTGCGGATTGGGGCGTTGAGCCCAATCCGCAAGCGGTTGCCGATCGCATGCAGGTTTTTCTTATAATTCTATGGTTTTCCCGGCGCGGAGCATGTACAGGTACGCTTCCGTGACCGGAAGTCCGGCCGCCTGTTCCAGGGCAATCCGGTACAGGCGAATCTGTTCTTGATACATTTCCTTCATTTTGGACTCTTCTTCCGAACCGCGATTGCTCTTGTAATCCACCAGGACGATATGGTCTCCTTCCCGGAAGTAACAGTCGATAACACCCTGTACCAGCACGGATTGGTCTTCCACTTCCGTCCGGAGGGTGAACGGTTTCTCCTTCCACAGCCGGTTTCTGCCCGCGGCTTCGGATGCCCGTCTGCCGATATCCGTGGCGAAGAATGTTTTTATCATGTTCAGATCCAAAGCTTCGAAGATTTCCGGGGAGATGGCCCCCTTGTCCATCAGCGATTCTCCCACCTGCCGGATGTATTCCTCGTCCACGACGCCATCGGCAAGGGCTTTGCGGAAATCCAGCCGCTCCATGATGCGGTGGTAACCGGTACCGATCTCCGCACCGGTGATTTTGCCGGATTTCTGGAATTCCGGCTCTTCCAGATCGATGCGTCGCTTTCGGAAGGAGTCCTCCCGAAGGGTGCGGATTTCACTGACGGTATACTTCGCTTTGGTGGACAGGCCTCGGGCATCCGGATATTCGTAGTCCAGTCGCTGTGCCACCAATTCCGCCGCCTGCTCCGCCTTGGCATCGCCCTGGAACCGGTCTCGCTCCTTCTGAAATTCTTCGAAGAGGTTTCGCTTCCGGGTCAGCAGCTGTTTCGGGAAAGGTGCGAACCGATATTCCACCGACGGAATAAAGAGTTTCTCCTTGATGACCTCGTAGTAGCTGCTTTTGCCCGGCAGGCCCCGCTCCAGTTTTTCCGGGGATTTGGCGGTTCCCACTAGAATCAGCTTTTCTCTGGCTCGGGTCAATGCCACGTACAGAACTCGCAGCTCTTCTTGGAAACCCTCATCCCTCTTCTTTTCCATAATCAGGTTCTGAAGAAGGGTTGCTCTCCAGAATTTGTCCTTCCGATTCACATAGGACAGGCTGACACCCATATCGGAATCGAACATGAATCCCTTCCCCAGATTATCCCCCCGCAGCTGCTTGCCCATTCCCGCAACGATAACGAAGGGGAACTCCAAGCCTTTACTCTTGTGAATGGTCATAATACGGACCACATCCGCATCCTCGCTGATCATGGCCGCCTGTCCGGTTTTCACATTCTGCTTTCGGAGGATATCCACGTAGCGGATAAAGCCGTTCAGGGAGGCGACTCCGTTCTCCTGGTAGCCCCGGGCTTTCTCCGCCAGAATCCGCAGATTGGCTTGGCGCTGTCTGCCGCCGTACATGGCGCCGGCGTACAGATAGTAGCCGGATTCCGTCAGCACGTACCAGATGTATTCATCCAGCGGCATTTTGTTGGAGAGGTAGCGCCATTCCTCCAGTTTCTCCTCTGCCTGACGAAGTTTCTCATACAGGGCATCGTCCGCCAATGCTTCCGGATTTTTCAAGCAGTACTCAAAGGCCTTATAGTACGCTCCCCTCTGCCCATTCTCTTTATAAGCGATTCGCACCTTCGCCAGTTCCTCCGGGCTGAACCCGAAAATCTCCGACCGAAGAATGCCGATCAGCGGCACATCCTGATGTCCGTTGTCCAGGAGCTTCAGCAGCGCCATGGCCTGGTGAATTTCCACCGTATCGAAATACCCCTGGTCGTCGTTCACATGAGCCGGAATATCCTGTTCCAGCATGGCTTTGTAGAACACATCGGCGCTTCGGCTGGTGCTCCGACACAGGATGACGATATCCCGCGGGGTGGCGACTCTCCGAACCCCCTGTTTTCCGTCGTAGAACGTGGTGCCGATGATTCCGTTTACCAACTTGGCGATATAAGCGGCCTCCGCTTCCAGCTTCGGAATCGGTTCCCCGTCGTCATCCACCTCTGCCAGTTCATCCGCCGCCCCGTTGTCCTCTTCCAGAAGAATATGTGCCTCCGACTTCAGGTTGAACCGATCGTCTCCCTTCAATCCCTGATACAGCTTCGCATTATCGTCATACCCCGGCATAATCCCCTCAAAAACATCGTTGATGTACTGAATGGTGGCACCGTTGCTTCGGAAATTCTTGTTCAGGTCGATGACCATGGAATCGGTGTTTTCTTCCTTCTCGTACTCCCGCCGCGTATCCATGAAAATCTTCGGGTCGGACTGCCGGAACCCATAGATACTTTGTTTTACATCGCCCACCTTAAAGAGATTGTCCGGCCGGGCGATTTTGGATATGAGGTATTCCTGCAGCTTGTTGGTGTCCTGATATTCATCGATAAAAATAAATCGGAACCGCTTCCGAAGGGTGTCCGACACTTCCGGGTCTTCCAAAATGCGCACCGTGATGTGCTCGATATCGCTGAAGTCCACCAAATCCGATGCCTGCTTCTTCGCATCGAACCGCTTTTCGAACTCCTGCAGGAGCTTCAGATAATAGACCGTGTATTCGTAGGCGGCATCCATCTCCCGGAACCGAGTCTCCGGGCTCGGGTCCATGAATTTATTCTTGAAGTCCTTGATGCGCTTCTTGTACCGGTCCCGCAAATCCGTGCAGTACTCCTTGATGTCCGCGTATTCGTCCTTCTCCTCTTTCTTCACTCGAAAGGTGGCGAATTTCACCGCCCCCCAGGCGGAAGCATCGGGGCCGTCGGCGTGTTCCAAGGAGTCTCGCAGCTCTTCCAGCTGTTCGTAATCCTTGTTTGCGATGGCCACCAGCGAGGCGATGCCGTTCCGGTCCAGCACATCGATCAGCTTTTCGCAATCCTTCAGGGCCTCATCCAACTCCGCCTTTCCCCGCTCTAAGAGCATTTGGTATACGGGGGAGTCCGCCATGGACCCCGACTCCGGAAAACGCAGCATCTCCGCCTTTTCGAAGGCCCAGCGAAAATAGTTCGGCAGGCTTCGGAGTTTGGCGTAGGTGTCCATCATTTCGTTCATCAGCGCCGTCTCGTTTCGGTCGCTGCTGTAGTGCTCCAGGAAGTCCCGGAAGGACCCCCCTTCAATATATCCGTCATTCTCAAAACACTCCTCAAAGAGCTCGTCCATGGCTTCCATCTGAAGGAGCTGACTCTGGGTTTCATCACAGATACGGAAGGTCGGCTCCCGGTCGATTTTATAGAAAAATTCCCGAATCACCCGCAGCGCAAAGCTGTGGAAGGTGGAAATGTAGGAACGATACATCCGATTCAGCTGCCGATTCATCACCGGAGCGCTCTCCGGCACGTCCTTCATGTGCTGCCGGATGGCCCGGGTAAGCTTCAGCTTCATCTCCGCCGCCGCCGCATTGGTAAATGTCACAACCAGCATCTCATCCACGTTGGCTTTTCCCTCCAGGATGATGTGAATAATCCGCTCTACCAGAACCGCCGTCTTTCCGGAACCCGCCGCCGCGGAGACCAGAATGCTTTTATCCAATGTATCGATTGCTCTCTGTTGATCTTCTGTAAAATGTACGCCCATAGTTTCCTCCTGCTATAAATATTATTATATTTATATTTTCTTTGCGTGCAATATGAGTTGTGATATACTATCGATAATGGTTTATTAAAAGGTTATTTCTATAAGGGACAGGAGGTTATTTCATGAAACACAGACCTGCAATGTTGTTGATTCTGGATGGTTTCGGAATTCGCGAGGAGGCGCATGGCAACGCCATTGCCGCCGCGAACACGCCTCATCTGGACGCATTGTTTCACAAGTACCCCTTCATCACGCTGGATGCTAGCGGGGAGCCGGTTGGGCTGCCGAAGGGACAGATTGGCAATTCCGAAGTGGGTCACACCAATATCGGTGCCGGAAATGTCATCTATCAGGATTTGCCGCGGATTACCCGGGCAATCGAAGACGGATCTTTCTTTCAGAACGAGGCTCTGGTAAAAGCAATGAGCAACGCGGCGGAGGGGTCCGGTCATACGCTCCATATTATGGGGCTGCTGTCGGATGGCGGTGTTCACAGCCACATCCGTCATCTTTTGGCGCTTCTGGACATGGCAAAAGAACACCATGTAAAGGACGTCATCGTGCATTGCTGGCTGGACGGAAGGGACGTTCCACCGAAAAGTGCCGATGTCTATCTCAAGCAGCTGGAGGATCACATTCACGAAATCGAACTGGGACGATTCGGTGTGATTTCCGGCCGATTCTATGCGATGGACCGGGACAAGAGATGGGACCGACTGGAGCTGGCTTACGATGCGCTAACGCTTTCGGAGGGGCTCCATGCCGATTCTCCGGAAGAAGCATTGGCACAATCCTATGCAAAGGATGAAACCGATGAATTTGTAAAACCAACCGTCATTACTCCGCAGCCGATTCAGGATGGGGATTCCGTGATTTTCATCAACTTCCGGCCGGACCGTGCGCGGGAAATTACCCGGACACTGGTGGATGGAGATTTCGATGGTTTTACCCGAAAAAAAGTGGTACAGAATCTGACGTACGTGTGCATGACGGAGTACGATGCCACCATGCCGAATGTTATGCTGGCATACCCGCCGGAAGTAGTGGAACCGACCCTGGGAAGCGTCATCGCCGCCCACGGACTGCGGCAGCTGCGAATTGCCGAGACGGAAAAGTACGCCCATGTCACCTTCTTCTTCAACGGCGGCAAAGAAGCGCCGGAAGAGGGAGAGGACCGGATTTTGGTGCCTTCCCCGAAGGTCGCTACCTACGACCTGCAGCCGGAAATGAGTGCTCCGGAGGTGACCCGCCGCGTGCTGGAGGCCATCGCATCGGATCGATACGATGTGATTATCCAGAACTACGCCAACCCGGATATGGTGGGACATACCGGGAATTTTCAGGCGACGGTTCAGGCCATTGAGGTGCTGGACGGCTTGGTGGAACAGGTGGTGGACGCCATCCTGGCGAAGGACGGTCAGATTCTCCTGATTGCGGATCACGGAAATGCGGATTACATGCTGGACGACAAGGACAATGTGGTCACCAAGCATTCCCTTTCCCGAGTTCCATGCTGCCACATCTGCAATGAGCCGCAGGCTTTTGCAGTGAACGAGGGAAAGCTGGCAGACGTCACCCCGACATTTCTGACGCTGATGGGACTTCCGGTTCCGTCGGAGATGAAGGGAGATGTGCTGGTTTAATCCCGCGGTTGTGTTTCTTAGTGCTGCATATCGAGCATACGAGATTATAAGAAAGAGGAAAACTAAATAATATGAACGAGTCAACGTATAAGAGATTATCCCGCAAGGTCGGGCTTGTCGTGGTGGGCAATGTGATTTACGCGATGGGCGTAAATCTGGCCATCAACCCGGTACACTTCTACAGCAGCGGTTTTACCGGCATTGCTCAGCTGATCCGTCTGTTTCTGCTGAACGTGCTGCACCTTCCGGAAATTCCGGGGCTGGATTACATGGGCATCATCTACTTCGCCATCAACATTCCGTTCTTCCTGCTGGCTTACAAGGTAATGGGCAAGAAGTTCTGTCTGGAAACGCTGATATCCATCGCAATGGCTTCGGCACTGCTGGCCATCATTCCGATTCCGGCCAAGCCGATTGTCAGCGATCCGATGCTGGCTGCCATCGTGGGCGGTCTGGGCGCCGGTGTGGGCGCCGGAATGGTGCTTCGTGCCGGAAGCTCTCAGGGCGGACAGGACCTGATCGGCGTCTGCATGGCCAAGACGCGTCCGGACTTCAAGGTGGGCACCGTCGGAATCATCATCAGCTTCTGCATCTACGCAGTCTGCCTGTTCATCTATGACATCCAGACCGTACTGTATTCCATCGTATTTTCGGTAGTTACCGGCCTCTGCATCAACCGAGTTCACATCCAGAACATCCAGATGCAGGCCATGATTTTCACCAAGAAGGAAGGCATGGTGGATGCGGTCACCCAGCGGATGCACCGCGGTGTCACCCTGTGGGAAGGTGCCGGCGGCTATACGAAGGAGGATTCCCACATTCTGGTGACGGTTCTTTCCAAGTATGAGGAGCCGATTCTTCAGAGCATCATCGCCGAGCTGGACCCTCATGCGTTCGTAATCATCGTGGAAAACGCACGAGTGATTGGAAACTTCGAGAAACGATTCTTGGACTAAGACGATTTAAACATTTAGACAAAAGGAGCTCTGCCCACTCGGCAGAGCTCCTTTTGTTGGTTCTGAACTCTCACGGCCAACAATTAGAGTTTTTGCGATGATGTAAATTTAATATGCCTAGAATTTTGAGACGACTTCACGCTAAATTCGCAATTCCTGCAAATCAGCGTGAATGAATTTCCCATTTTATCCGATTCCGTCATGCAGATTCTTGCTTTCAAAAATTCTGTTCGAAAAATGTTCACGCCGTTTGAAGTAAATCGACTTTTTAGCGTGAATCAACAGTGATAATCCGGAGATTCAAAATTAGAATCCCACCCAAACGGCAATTTGCATTCACGCTGCATTTCGTTTTTGCGTCAAAAAGCGTGAACCGCTCTCAATTTTCTAGGCATATGGGACTGCTCGCACGAGAAGCAGATAATTCAATTGGACAGTCGGAGGGCGGCAGCAAATCTCTCTGTTGGCGAGTCCTTGATAATATATTCGAAGTATGGTATACATGAATTAAAACAAAGCAGTATAAAAAAGGAGGCAGAAATATGAGTGAAGATCGCGACGATCATTTATATACAGTCGGCATATTGATCCTTGCAATTGCTTTGATGATGTTTATTGAAAATAAAAGCACTTGTTCGTTTCCGGCTGTTCAGACTATGCTGGGACTTCTATCCGGATTGTTTTCGTACCATGCAGTGTCTTTAGTAAAAAATAGAAAAGATGGGACATCATCTGACAATAACAAAGAAGTATAGAGTGAGAGATGGGGGTGCGACAATTTCTTGGACAGTCTATAATAAACCAAGAGATTATCCGCCCCCCCTATCTACCTTTTCTACATTTCTATTCGTTCGGGTATCTCCCCATCATGTGGGGAGCAGATTCTGCCAGAGTTTTGCAGATTTCCTCGCAGAATTCCGGCAAATCAAAGGAGGCATTTTCCTCCAGCCAGTCCAAGATAATCCCCACAAACAAGCATTTATAGCAGCGGATGACTCTTTCCTTTCCCTCAGAAGAACTTTCCTTGTACTCCTCATCTTCATCCACATACGCTTTCACCACGCCGCAGGCCATCTTGTTCAAGCTGAAAAGGAACACATCCTTTTGGGCAGAGCGAAACAGATGCAGAAAGGCATTCTTCCGTTTCATGCACTCCCCGGCAATATATGTCAAACAATATGCCGGTGATTCCAGATTGCCGTACCGGTGAATCACATCCTCCATCCACTCTTTGACGGACTCCTCCATCAACGCCGGAATGTTCTGAAAATGGTAGTAGAAGGTGTTTCGATTCACCTGACAGCGATTGACAATATCCTGCACCGTAATCTTGTTGTATGGTTTTTCCTCCAGGAGTTCCCAGAACGCGTCCCGGATAATTTCCTTTGTTCGAATCATTTTTCTTCCTGCTGTTCTTCCTTCAATTCCCGAAATTTCTCCGGATCTTCAAAGTTAATATTGATGGCCAGCTCCCATTTGCGACGGCACAGCTCTCCGCGATAGATCACATACAGCTTTGTCGCGGCTTCCAGAAGGCTCACCAGTTCTTGATGCAGCGCCTCCGCCAGATCTTCATCGATCTCCGGATCCTCCAGCTGCACCTCCATCATCCGATCCAGGAACTCATTGCCGACTTCCACCCGAATGTCGTTATCCGATGTGAGAAGATACCGCACTTCCAGCTCCGCCGGGCAGATTTCCGGAAGCGCATCCATCATGTCCATGTGCTCGAAAATCGTCAGCATCTCCTCCCCCAGGTCCTTCACTTCGGAAATCAGGTTCTGTTCGATTTCCATGCAGATTTCCCGGACAAAGGCCTCATCCTTCTGATTCTCGAACAGGGTCTCGAAGGCTTCCGTCCAACCGCCCATGACTTCCGACATGCACACAATCTGGACTTCCTCATCCCCTTCTTTCATCATTGCCCGCGTGTTCATCACGCCTCGCGCCAAAATGATTTCGATGGATTCCCGGTTTTCCGGTTCTTCATTCTCTTCTTTTCCTTCCCAAATGAAGGTTTCCGACAATACATCTTTCTTGCTGGTCATATCTTCCATCCTTTACTCTGTTGAATTCTCCCGGATCCGGCACATCAGCGATTGACACTTTCGTTGATATGCTTCGCCACTCGCCGTTTCACCTGATCGGCGAAGCGCCGGATATCTTCCATGTAATAATTCTGATGCCGAATCTTCGCATTTGCTTTTTTCTTTTCTTTTTCCCGAAGGCCGAATTCCCGGTTGTTGGAGATTACCAGGTTTGCCACCTTCTCATATTTCCAGCCGCGCTGGCGGTAGAGTTCCTCCACCCCAAGGGCGGCGGTCATCGGGCGAGCTTTTTTCGCCAGTTGATGAAGGGGACGGTCCAAGTACACCACCAGGCTGTTCTCCCGCAGCACCGGCCAGTTCTCCTCTCGAACCACGATTCCGCCTCCGGTGGAAATTACCATTCCGTTCCCCCGGCAGTACTTCTTCAGGGTGGCACTTTCCCGTTCCCGGAAATAGTCTTCTCCATATTGGCGAATCATTTCTCCGGAAGTCATCCCGTAGATTTTGTTAATCTCTCGATCCAGATCCACGAAGGTTCTCCCGGTGCGAATTGCCACTTGCCGGCTGATAGAGGATTTCCCACTTCCCGGCATGCCGATTACCGTGATGTTCAATTGCTTTCGCAGAAGGCTTTTCATCGCCTCCCGTCCCAGATCTACCGGAATGGATCTTTTCTTTTTTTCTTTCTTTCGTCCATTCTCTCCACGGGTCTGCTCCACCACGATACGCCGGCCTTTTCCGCTGCGGGGCACCTCTCCCCAGATCTGTGCGGACCGCAGTCCTTGGTATACCAGCATGGCCAGCCCGGATTCCACTTCGGCTCCCGCTTCTTCCGCATCCATCAGAAACTTCGTGCGGTACGGGTTGTAGATGGCATCCAGCGCCGTCTCCAGCTGCCGGAAATCCGTCCACTTCACGGAACACCCGTCCAAAGGTGAATGTCCGTTGTTGGGATACATTCCGATGGGCGTCGAATTCACGATTACCTGCGCATCCGGATGGCGGTTCAGCTCGTCGTAGGTGCAGCAGTCCGGTTCCGGCCGCCGGTTCCGGGACACCCGAATAATTTCTTTCGCCCCCAGATTCCGGAGGGCCTGACAGATGGCGGAGGATGCCCCTCCGGTTCCCAGCACCAGAACCTTCCGGCCTCGAATCCGTTTCTCCTTCGCCAGCTTCTCGAAACCGTACACATCCGTATTGTGCCCCACCAGGCGCCCGTTGCTCAGGCGTCGAATGGTGTTTACCGCTTGAAGAGCCTCCGCCTCCGGTGTCAGTTCATCCAGGAACGGAATCACCGTCCGCTTGTAGGGGCTGGTCACGTTAAAACCACTGTATTCCGTATTCCGAATCACGCCCTCCAGTTCGTGCTCCTCCAGATCCAGCCGCTCGTAGTCATAGGGCCGGGTATATCGGGAGAAAATCCCGTGGAGCTCCGGGGAAAGACTGTGGGAGATATGTCTCCCGATTACGCCGTATTTTCTTCTATCTTTCATCGCCTTCCCCCATCCAAGCATCCAATAAAACCAGTGCCGCGGCCGCTTCCACCACCGGAACCGCCCGAGGGACCACGCATACATCATGGCGTCCGCCGGCGCACAATACCGTTTCTTTCATTTCTTGGATATTCACCGTCCGCTGTTCGCAACCGATGGTGGGCGTCGGTTTAAACGCCACCCGGAATTCGATATCCATGCCGTTGCTGATACCGCCGTTAATGCCGCCGGCATTATTTGTCTCGGTGATTAGATGTCCGTCCCGCAAAAGGATGGGATCGTTGTTCTCCGACCCCCGCATCCGGCTTCCTTCAAAACCGCTGCCGAACTCAATGCCTTTGACCGCCGGGATGGCAAATATCGAGGAGGCGATGGCACCTTCTAAGCCTTCGTACAGGGCACCGCCCACTCCGGCCGGGAATCCGGATACCCGACACGAAACAATGCCCCCCAGGGAATCCTTCTCTTCCGCCGCACGGCTCAGCGCCTGTTCGATTTCCTTCGGTTCCGATTTCCCGCCGATTTCGGTATACTCTGCATGCACGGAAATTCCTTTTTTTGCCAGAAGCTGAAGGGCAATTCCGCCGGCAATGCACATCGGTGCCGTCATTCTGCCGGAAAAACGACCTCCGCCGGGGCGAAGCCCTTCCGGTCCCTCCTTCAGGTACGCGCCCAGATCCGCATGCCCCGGCCGCAGCACCTTCCGAAGTTCATCGTAATCCCCGGAGCGACGGTTGGTATTGTAAATGCATGCCTCCAGCTCTTCTCCTGTGAGGATTGCCTTACCGGCTTCCGCCTCCTGAATTCCTCGCAAAAAAACCACCCGATCCGGCTCCTTTCGAGCCGTTGCCGCCGAATCTGCGATTCGATTGCCGCCTTTTTTCCCAGGTGCTCGTCGCGCCATGAAATCCGCCAGCTTCTCCCGGTGGAATTCCGCACCCCTCGGCAAGCCCTTTACAATCACGCCGATTCGGTCGCTGTGGGATTCCCCGTAGATTTCAACCCGCAGGTTTTCTCCAAATTCTTTTTTCATAATACACTCTCCGTCCCCTTTTGTCCAATCAAACGATACCGCGTCCCCTTTGCAGCATCATAAAATAATTATATATGAAAAATGGATTCCCCCATTAAAGAACCCATTCTCACTTCTTATTAATTCTGTCAAAATCCCTTATGCTTCCGGCTCCGTTACTTCCGTCTCTTCGCCTTCTGCGGTGCACTCCTCGCAAGCAGTCTCTTCCGCTTCGGTCTCTGCTTCCACTGTCTCTTCCGGTTCTTCTACCCGACGATACGTAATCAAATCCTCTGCGATTTCGTTCGCCGCCTGGCTGACCGGTCTTTCCGACTGAACTTCCGTCAGCGCCGGCTTCTTGGCAATCAGATCTCTGGCTCTCTTGGCCGCCAGCATGCACAGGGTGTAGCGGCTGTCCACTTTTTCTCTTAACTTGTTTACCGATGGATAAAGCATCATAATATCATTCCTCCCATTTCGTACCGTTTCAACAGCGTATCTCTAGTTATCTTCCTCTTCGTAATCCCGAATAATCGGTTTCACCTTGCCCGGAACCCGGCGGCTCTCCGCACGTACCACGGCAGCCACATCAGCAACCGCTTCTTCCAGGTCATCGTTCACCACATAATAATCGTATTCTCCCAGCAAGCGAATCTCGTTCAGCGCCTCTCGGAATCTCCGCTGAATCACCTCTTCCGAATCGGTGCCTCTTCCGGACAGACGTTCCTGCAAAACCTTCATGCTCGGCGGCAAAAGAAAAACAAGAACCGCTTCGTTCATCGCTTCCTTCACCTTCAGCGCCCCCTGGACATCGATTTCCAAAAGCACGTTTCTTCCTCGCTCCAGCTGCCGGACCACCGCATCCTTCGGGGTTCCGTACAGGTTTCCGAACACATCCGCATATTCCAGCAGGTTTCCTTCCGCAATGTTCTTCTCAAACTCTTCTCTCGTAACGAAGAAGTAGTCCCGGCCGTTCTGCTCTCCTTCTCTCGGCTGTCTCGTGGTCATGGAAATGGACAGCTTCAGGTCGTTTTCCTTGAGGAGTTCTTTACAGACCGTGCCTTTTCCCGTTCCGGAAGGTCCGGAAATGACGAATAGTGTTCCTTTCTGCGAACGATGTTTTGCCATGGAATTCTCCCTTTCAAAAGATATGTTTCATATCGGCTAAATATTATAGCATATTTCAGCCGTTCTTTGCTACTCTATATTCTGTACCTGTTCCCGGATTTTTTCAATTTCCGCCTTTAAATCCAGCATCCAGGAGGTAATCTCGGTATCGTTGGATTTGGAGCCGATGGTGTTGGCTTCCCGGTTCATCTCCTGAATCAAGAAATCTATTTTTTTGCCCACGGTCTCTTCCTCGGTATCGAAGAAATTCCGCAGCTGCTGAATGTGGCTCTCCAGGCGAACCAGCTCCTCGGTGATGTTGGCTTTGTCCGCAAATACCGCCGCTTCCACCAGCACGCGCTCTTCCGGAACTTCCAGCTTTCCTTCCAGAAGCTCGTTGACCCGTTCCCGGAACTTGTCGGCGTACTCCTTGCCGATTTCCGGTGCCCGTTCCTTAATCTTATCCTTGATTTCCTCAATGATATCCGCCCGCATCAGAATGTCCTTTGCCAGGCGCTCGCCCTCTGCGGCTCTCATGTTGATGATGTTCTGCAGGGCGATTTCCGTTGCCACGCCCAGGGAGTGGAGCAATGCTTCCTCATCTTCCTCCGCCGGCACGGCTTTGATCACATCCGGCATGCCCGCCAGCATGCTCAGTGTTACGCCGCCCTTCTGATCCAGTTCGAACGTCTCCTCCAAAGCTTTCAGCGCTCTGTAGTATTTCCGGGCAACGTCCTCATTCAGACGAATGTCGTTCTCACTCTCGCCGAAGGAATCCACGGTAACCAGTACCTCAATCTTTCCGCGCTTCAGTGCATCCCGCACGTCGCTCTTGATTCGCTCCTCCGCAAAAGAATATCTTCTCGGCATCTTTACGTATACGTCGCAATAACGGTGATTTACCGCCTTGATTTCTACGGTGATGCTTTTCTTTTCGTCGATGTATTCCCCCCGGCCGTAACCGGTCATGCTTTTAACCATAATTTCCTCCATTGTGAAATCAAATTACTCATTATTTTATCACCTTCTATCGATTCTGTAAAGGATTCTATGGCTTAGAAACGGCGATTTTACTTGATATTCCGGTGGTTCTCGTGCTATATTAGTCACATGGCTTACGATGGAATTATAACATATGGAATAACAGAAGAATTAAAAGAACGACTGACCTTCGGAAAGATTGAGAAGGTCTACCAGCCGGGCAGCGAAGAACTGGTGCTGCAGATTCACACTCGCAAGGGGAACGTGAAGCTGTACGCCTCTGCTGCCAGTCAGGCCGCCAGGGTCTGCCTCACCGACGGGAAATTTGTGAACCCGGCCGCTCCCCCGAATTTCTGCATGCTGCTTCGGAAGCACATTCAAACCGGACGCATTACGGACATTCATCAGAGGGGTTCGGAGCGGATCATCGAAATGGATATCGAGGCACAGACGGAACTGGGATTCACGGTGTCGAAACGGCTGATTTTTGAAATCATGGGAAAGCACAGCAACATTGTGCTGGTGGCTTTGGATACGGGAAAAATCATCGACAGCATCAAGCGGATTTCTATCGATGTGAACCGGTACCGGCAGCTGCTGCCGGGGCTGGAATACCGGTATCCGCCGAAACAGGACAAGGTTCCTTTCAAGGAAATCTCGACGGAGCTGTCGGAGAAACTGGATTCGGATCCGGAAGCCGCTGCTGACCCGAAGTATTTGCTATCCCACATTCAGGGAATCTCTCCGGGGATTTCCCGAGAGCTGGCTCGCTCCGGAAATCCGGTGGAACGGTTGGAGGAAATTCTGGGGAGCATTGAGAACGGCACCGCCGCTCCCCGCGTGTATCTGGATGAAACGGGCAAACCCCTGGAATTTCATTTGACGGAACTGGGTGAATACGTGGGGGCGCAGGAAAAAACCTTCGGCTCTATCAGCGAAGCGACGGAATACTTCTACACCCATCGGGAGGAGTCCAATGCCATCCGTCAGCGGTCCAACCCGCTGCACCGGTCGGTTCAGGCTTCCCTGGACAAGGCTCGGCTGAAGAAGCAGCGCCTGGGGGAGGATTTGCTTCAGGCAGAGAATTCCGAGAAATACCGTCTTTACGGGGAACTGCTCACCGCGAACCTGCACCGGGTGGAACCGGGTGCTCATGAGGTGACCGTCATCAGCTACTACGACAATCAACCGGTGACCATTCCTTTAGACGAGAAATATGCCGCTTCCAAAAATGCTCAGAATTATTTCAAAAAGTATTCCAAGGCAAAGACGGCGGTTCACGAGAAAACCCACCAGCTGGAAGAAACCTCGAAGGATATTCTCTATCTGGAATCCGTTCTCCAGAGCATTGAAAGCGCTCACACTTTGGAAGAACTGAACCAGATTCGAGAGGAGCTGGAGGATACGGGATACGTTCGCAAGAGAGCCCAGAAGGGTTTCCGCCGAAAAAAATCCAAGCCTCATCCAATCGAATACACTCTGCCGACGGGCCGGAAGGTCTTCGTGGGCCGGAACAACAAGGAAAACGATTATCTCACCACAAAGATGGCCGGAAAGCGGGACCTGTGGTTCCACACCAAGGATATCCCGGGATCTCACGTCATTCTGCCCCTGGAGCCGAATCAATCCCCGGAGGACATCCCGGAGGAAATCATCTATCAGGTAGCCTCTATCGCTGCATACCACAGCAAGGGCAAGGAATCCCAGAACGTGCCGGTGGACTTCGTTCCCATCCGGTACGTGAAAAAACCAAACGGTGCCAAACCGGGCATGGTCATCTTCACCCACAACACCACCGTGTACGTGGACCCGAAGCTGCCGGAAGGCGCGGCGGGGAAATAAAGAAGCAACGACAAAATGGTTCTTCACGAATTTTTGTGGGATAGTTATCAGTAATTATCCCACTTTTTAATTGGAATACCTTAAATGACCAACGCGAAGAGGGCGGTTGCCATGGATTTGCTGTAAAGTGATGCAAGAGCTCTTGTTTTTCCGCCTCGTGCATCACTTTCCGCCATTATAGTTTAAAAAAAAGAAAGAATTGACGACGAAACCTCGGGGCAGAGCGTTTCGTCGTCAATTTCTTCTGCTTTCCCGAAAGCGGCGCGGATTAGAGGCGGCGCGGCGCATTTTCTTGGTGCAAAGCCAACGCAATCAATGGCTTTCCCGGTTTGCTTGCACCAAGGCCGCCGCCGGTTTCGGGCGGGGCGGCGCATTTTCTTGGTGCAAAGCCGACGTAATCAATGGCTTTCCCGGTTTGCTTGCACCAAAGCCGCCGCCGATTTCGAGCCGCGCGGTGCATTTTCTTGGTGCAAGACCTACGTAATCAATGGCTTTCCCGGTTTGCTTGCACCAAAGGCGCCGCCGGTTTCGAGCCGCGCGGTGCATTTTCTTGGTGCAAAGCCTACGTAATCAATGGCTTTCCCGATTTGCTTGCACCAAGTTCGCCGCCGGTTTCAGTCCGCCGCCGGTTTCGGGCGGGGCGGCGCCGGTTTCTGCCGGTGGGCACCGGCCGGGACGCGAGCTACTTCTTCCGCGGCTTTCCCTTCGCCTTGGTGCGCTTCCGGAATTCCTGTCTCCGCTTTCCGGCTTCTTCGCTGCGCTTCCGTTTTGCGGTTTTGGGCTTCATCACCGAGAAACCGAAGAAGCCCAGGGGCTCTCTCTTGAGGGCGTAATACTTCCCATGGTTGTAGGCGGTGAGCTTCATGCGCTCGAACTCGAAGGCGCCGTTCTCGCCCACGTATTTCTCATCCACATGAATGGCCACGATTTCCGCCAGGAACATATCGTGGGATCCCAGCTCAGAGACTTCTTTCACCACGCATTCCAGGCTCACCGGGGATTCTGCTATCATCGGAACGCCCACGATAGAAGCTTTTTCCCGGTGCAGATTCATCTCTTTCCACTTATCCAGGTTTTCGCCGGAACGGACGCCGCAGAAATCCGCCGCCTTCACCAGATCCTCGTTCACCAGGTTGATAACGAATTCTTTTTTTGCCTGTATCAGATGATGGGAAAAACGGGATTTTCGCACGGACACATAGGTCATCGGCGGCTCGCTGTTCACGATACCGGACCAGCCGATGGTGATGATATTGTCTTTTTCCCCGTCGCCGCAGCTCACCATCACGGTAGGGACCGGATAGAGCATGGTTCCGGGTTTAGATGTGACTTTGCTCATGATCTGCTCCTTTCAATTCGTTCCAATATGTCTTTGAAATAATCCGGCAGGGGGCTGTCGAATTCCATGTATTCTCCGGTGGATGGATGGATAAAGCCCAAGGTTTTGGCGTGAAGCAGCTGGCCGTCCAGCCCGTAGATCTGCTTCTTCGGTCCGTAGGTGGTATCCCCCACCAACGGATGCTTGATGTGGGAGAGGTGCACGCGAATCTGATGAGTCCGACCCGTTTCCAGCCGGGCCGCTATCAGCGTGTATTTGCCGTAACGCTCCAGTACCTTTACATGGGTTACGGCCTCCTTCGGATTGCTGCCGTTCACAGCGCGACGCAGGCGGTTCCGCTCATCGCGGCCGATGGGAATGTCGATGGTCAGCTCGTCTTCCCGGATGTTATCGTAGACCAGCGCCCGGTATTCCCGGGTCACGCTGTGCACCCGAAGCTGCTCCGCCAAAGACTCATGTGCCTTGTTATTCTTCGCAATCATGAGAAGGCCGCTGGTGTCCTTATCGATTCGGTGCACGATGCCGGGACGGATGGCCCCGTTGATAGAGGACAGGGAATCGCCACAGTGGTACATGATGGCATTTACCAAGGTGCCGTCCCAATTGCCGGCGCTGGGATGCACCACCATGCCACGGGGTTTGTTCACCACGATGACATCTTCATCTTCGTACAGAATTTCCAGGGGAATGTTCTGAGGCTCCACATCGATGGGACGAGGGGCCGGCATGTGGATTCGGATTCGATCGCCTTCTCGGACTTTGTACTTCTTAGCCTCAATGCCATCGTTCACGTGAACCCGTTCCTCACCGATTAGGTTTTCCGCATAGTTTCTGGAAAGGTCTTCCACCTCCGAAGCCAGGTAGGCATCCAGTCGCTTTCCCGCTTTGTCCGGTGTCACCACACAAAGAATTTCTCGGTCCATTACTGCTCCCCCTTTCCCCGGTCCTCCGTCTTGAGAATCCACAGTGCCAGCAGCACGCAGCCCACCGTCACGGCAATGTCCGCCACGTTGAAAACCGGAAATACCCTAAAATCAATCATGTCCGTTACGTATCCCAGCATCAGCCGGTCGATCAGGTTTCCCATGCCTCCGGCGGAAATCAGGGCGCACAGAGCGGCCGGAATTCGTTCCTTCCGGCGATAAAAATAAACGGACGCCGCCAGACACAGGATGACCATCAGAATCGGAAAGCCGACGGTCACCACCGGCATATTCCGAAACATACTAAAAGCCGCCCCCGTATTCCGGACATACGTCAAATGAAGTATGTCCGGAATCATCGGGAGCGTCTCACCTACAATAAAATTTGCCCGTATCAGGAATTTCGTCATCTGATCCAGTGCCAGGACCAGAATAATAATCGTTCCAATCATCATTATTTCAGAATAATGGTTCCTTCCTGCTGAGTCTTATCTTCTGCAATTTTCTTCAGGCTGTCGGAAAGATCTGCCACCGTTGCGTGAGCCGGATCGGTCACCGGAGCGGACTTCACTTCCGGAACTTTCTTTTCCTTCTTCTGCTTCTGAGAAACCACCAGCGTCTCCTGAGTTTCTTCCGGATCCGGTGCATTGGAGAATGCCTTATCGATATCCGCAATATCGCTGCGGTCCATATCCGGATTCAGGCCGTACTCGTCCGCATCCAAGTCGTTCAGTTCGTTTTCCAGCATTCTTCTGTAATTGGTTCTCAGTCTCTCCACCTTGTTCTTCAGCAGAACGTGCTCATCGTTCAGCTTGCGAACGGTTGCCTTGGCATCCAGAACCATGGTCTCCGCTTCCAGCTCTGCGTCGCGGATCATCAGCTCCGCTCTCCGCTCTGCACTGGCAGAAATATCTGCCATCAGGCGCTTTGCGGTTTCCAGTGTGTCCAGCATTGCATTGTCGGACTTCTGAGCCTCTTCCAGCTGCTTTTCCAAGAACTTAATCTTGTGCGCCATGCTTCTGTTGTCGTTGAGGCATTTCTCATAATCGACGATAATCAGGTCCAGAAATTCATCCACCTCTCTGGAATTGTATCCCTTCTTATCTCTGGTAAACTCTTTCTTATCGATATCAATTGGCATAATCATAGTGATAGTACCTTCCCTTTCTATATAGCTACAGCAATAAGTTACTGATCAGCAGCGTCAAAATCTGTTCCGCGAACTCAATGGCAAAGAATGCCAGCAGCACGGAAAAGTCGAACATCCCCGTGTTGAAGTTGGACAGAAGCTTTCGAAACGGTGCCACAAAAGGATCCGTCAGCTGCGTCAGTATCCGATACGCATTGAACAGCGGGGATGCCGGCGATTGCACAAACCAGCTGAGGATGCACTGTATGAACAGCATCATAATCAATATTTCGGCAAACCAATGGATTGCTCGAATCAACACCAAACCCATGCACTACCTCCACGGACTCTTGGTCTCTTGGGACGGATAGTTTCCGGAAGCCGGCTGTGCCGCGGTTTCCCGATTGTTCATCTTCGCTGCGATATCCACATTGGCCGGTGCGAAGATAAAAATATTTGCGGTTACGCGCTGAACGTTTCCGCTCAGGGCATAGGTTGCGCCGCTCATAAAGTCGAACATCTTCTTTGCCAGATCCGTTTCCACCCGCTCCAGGTTGATGATGACCGGTTTTCTGGATTTCAGATTATCCACCAGCTTGGTGCATTCATCAAAGGACTTCGGCTCAACAACCAACATCTTGAAGGGTGCGGAACCGTTCATGGAATAGTTCTTATTCACCTGTCCTCTGGAAAGCTTCGGTGCGATGCTCTCGTAGGAATTATCCATCTTATAGCTGTTTCCGGCAGGAGTCGGTTCCACTTTGTCCACCTTAATTCCTTCGCCGGACCGGGAAGAGGCGGAGATTTTCTTCTTCTCTTCCTCGATTTCCTTTTCCGTGATTACTTCATCTTCATATTCATCGTCAATGCCCAGGACGCCATTCACAAAGTCCTTAATGCCCATTACACTTCCTCCATTTCCGCACGTTCATGCAGTCGATACCATTTAAAATCAGCGATAATTTCTCTTTCCGAAGATGGAGCTTCCCACCCGTACGATCGTGGCGCCTTCTTCCACCGCCACTTCGAAATCTCCGGACATGCCCATGGACAGAGTATCCGGCAAGAATCGCTCCTGCGGGAGGTCCAGGGTCTTCAGGTTATCAAAGATTGCCTTCGTCTTTTTAAAATAAGGTCTGGAATCTTCCGAGGTCTCTCCAATCGGCGGCACGCACATCACGCCTCGAATTCGGACGCCTTCGCACTCCGCAGCGATTTCTTTTACCAGAGACTCCACATCCTCCGCCGGTACCCCGGACTTAGATTCTTCCATCCCAATATTGATTTCAATGAGGATGTCCATCACTTTGTCCGCGGCAATCGCCCGTTTGCTGATTTCCTTCGCCAGCTTCAGCGAATCCACAGAGTGAATCAGGACAACCTTATCGATAATATTCTTCACTTTGTTGGTTTGCAGATGACCAATCAGGTGCCAGCGCACCGGCTCTGCCGTGCGGTCATACTTCTCCAAGAGCTCTTGAACCCGGTTCTCGCCGACGTCCGTTGCCCCTGCCGAAATAGCCTGATCGAGCTCTTCTACGGTGTGCAGTTTGGTCACTGCCAGGAGCAGGACATCCTCCGGATTTCTTCCACTCCGGACAGCTGCTCTGTTCTTGCGTTCTACAATTTCCAGATAATTCTCTCCGATGCTCATTTCCATCCGCTCCTCTTAATTGAGATTCTTTTTTGCTTCTTTAATATCCTTCGTGCTCGGCGACTTGACGACTTCGTCGTAATTGTTGACGGTCTCCACGAATTCGCCCTTGCTGTTCATGTACAGATCTTCGTAGACCGCGGCGGTCTCGCCGTTGGAAGCTTTAATCTGAATCGGGGTGAAGTGCTTCCGCCCCACCTTGTCCAGAACTAGAACACCCTCCCGATCCTTGATTTTTACAATGCTCCGGGTTTCCACCAGCAATCCGGAGTCGCTTTCCGTCACGTTCTCCAAGGAAACCTTTCGCTCCGTCCGATAAGACGGATGGTATTCCTTGCAGGAGAGAACGATGCGCCGACGATCCCCGTCCTTCTGCACAGAACGCACGGTGGTCTCCAGGGTCTTATCTTCCAAAGTGGTCTGAACCTTGCCGCCCACCGTATACTTCTTCGCCTGATCCGCATCCGCAAAAAACACGAGCCACCAGGTTCCGTTCTTTGTAATACGGAAAATCGGCTGTCCGGCGGCACAGGATGAACCGCTGAGATCTAGGCTGTCGTTGCTCACAGCATTCAGGGTTTTCTCCGTCACCTCATCCAGCACGGAAGAGTTCAGAGTGCCTTCATAGCCATCCGCAGAATAGCTCACGTACCCACCGGAGGAAACGGATCCATCCGTGGCCTTCATCGAGTTTCCCAGCTTATGGCTCAGCTTCATATACTTCGGTCCCAGGGTTTGGCTTCCGCCGGCCTTCAGCGCTGCCACGCGGCTCTTACCCTTCACCAGGGTGCCGTCCTTCACCAATGCATCCATGGATGCATCTTCCTTTGCGCTGTACACCGTATCGTCCCGGATAATCCAGGCATCGTCTACGGAATCTTTCACCTGTACCGTTCCGCTTTCAATCGTATATGTGGTATCCAGAAGTCCCATCAGCGACGGAACCACGTATATAATCACCGCTAATATAATTACGGCGATTATGTATATTCCCCACCAAATCCACTTCTTTTTCATACGCACTCCTACTGATTAATTCTACACGAATTATTCCCCAAATACAATAAATTTTTATTCGGAAACGGCGGTGAAAACCGTCCTCATTCTACTTAATTTCTTCTAATATTTTCTTCTCCTTCTTGGAGAGGGAAGGCTCGGATTCCAAGTATTCTCGGAAAAGATCCGGCCGCCGTTCCTTGGTGATTTCCAAGGATTTCTCGTATCGCCAGAGATCGATTTTTTCATGGTTTCCGCTGACCAGAACCTCCGGTACAGCGAGACCTTCCACCTCCCGCGGTTTGGTGTAGTGAGGATATTCCAGAAGTCCGGAATAGACGGACTCTTCTTTTACCGATTCCTCTCCGGCCAGCACCCCATCCAAAAAACGAGCGACCGTATCCACCAGAACCATGGCGGGAAGTTCTCCGCCGGTTAGAATATAGTCACCGATGGTGACTTCCTCTGCCTGAAGCAGGTCCAGGGCGCGCTGATCCACCCCTTCGTAGTGACCGCACAGAATGGTAATCTCCTCCTGCCGAGACAGGGATTCTGCCATCTCTCCGTTCAGCATTTTGCCGCGAGGGGACATGTACAGACACGGTCCCTGCAGATGATTTTCCCGGTAGGCCGACAGGATGGGCTGCACCTGCATCACCATTCCCGCACCGCCGCCGAATGGGGTATCGTCCACTCGGTTGTGCTTATCCTCCGTGTAATCCCGAATATTGATCAAGTTGATATCCAGAATGCCCTTCTCCCGGGCTCTTCCCAGCATGCTCTCCTGCAACGGGGCGAACATCTCCGGAAACAGGGTTAAAATATTGATTTTCATTCTAGCCCTCCAGAAATCCCGGAATCAATTCCACTTCAATCACGCCTCGCTCCGGATCGATTTCCCGTTCGAAGGCTTCTACCGCCGGAATCAGAATTTCCTTTCCATTCTCATCCAACACCCGATAGACGCTCTGGGCCGTGTTCTGAAGCACATCGTCCACTTTACCCAGAGTCCGTCCGCTGGCGCGATCGTACACCTCACATCCAATCAGATCCCGGATGTAGTATTCCCCCTCCGGAAGCTCCTCCAAATCCTCTTCGGAAATGTAAATCTCCATATTCCGCAGCGCTTCTGCGCCGTTTCGATCCGTCACGTTCTCCAAACGAATCACCGGGCGGTTCTTCTGAAACCGGATTCCGGTAACTTCCGCCGTGGTTATTGTACCCCCTTTTTCCATGTAAAGCACCGTGCCTTCGTGAAGATTCTCTGAATCTTCCGCATAGGTCAGCACCTTAATCTCGCCTTTCAGTCCCACCGCCGAGGTGAGGCGGCCGATATTCACCATCGTATTGTCATCTTTTAAAGCCATTTTTTTCTCCTATTAGCAAACAAGCATGCAGAAATCTCTCCTGCATGCTTGTATCTTTCAGTTCGCCAGACTCTGATATTAGTCTTCTACGATCTCCACCGAGACTCTTTTGTTCTGCTTGATGGCTGCCGCTTTGACCACTGTTCGAATGGCTTTCGCAATCCGTCCCTGTTTACCAATGATCTTACCCATATCATCTTTCGCAACTTTGAGGAATACGGTAATGTTATCTTCCGTTCCTTCTGTGGTTACAACGACTTCGTCAGGCTTAGATACCAGTGCTTTGGCAATTGCTTCAACTAGACTAGCCATGATTTGAAATTCCCTTCTCTTAGAGTTCTACGCCGGATTTTTTCAGAAGAGCTCTTACTGTATCAGTCGGCTGTGCACCGTTGGAAATCCACTTCTGAGCTGCTTCTACATCGATCTTGATCTCTGCAGGGTCCTTCAGCGGGTTGTAAGTTCCGATCTCCTCGATGAATCTGCCGTCTCTTGGGGTACGGGAATCCGCTACTACTACTCTGTAGAAAGGTCTCTTGTGTGCGCCCATTCTCTTCAGTCTAATCTTTACCATTTTGTCCTCCTGTTTAATAAAAAAAATAAATTAGTTACGTCGTAAGCTGCCAATACGGCATATTACAGCAAACCGCGAAATAGCTTGTTTCTCTTCATAGCCTTCGGGTTGTTGAACATTTTCAGCTGCTTCTTCATCTCCGTGAACTGCTTAATCAGCGCGTTCACTTCGGTGACCGTTCTTCCGCTTCCCGCAGCAATTCTCTTCCGCCGGCTGGCGTTGAGAATGGAAGGGTCTCTTCGTTCCGCTTTGGTCATGGACTGGATAATCGCCTTCATCTGGTTCAGCTGCTCCGCACCTCGTTCGAAGTCCAGCTGCTGCTTGTCCCTCTCGGAAATGCCCGGAATCATGCCGATTATTTTTGCCAGACCGCCCATCTTATTGATTTGCTCCATCTGTTCGAGGAAATCGTCCAGATCGAACTTGTTCTTCCGAAGCTTCTCTTCCATTTTCAGAGCTTCTTCTTCGGTGTAGGAATTCTCCGCATGCTCGATCAGGCTCATCATATCGCCCATTCCCAGGATTCGGGAAGCGATCCGATCCGGATGGAACGGCTCCAAAGCGTCGTACTTCTCGCCGGTACCCATGAACTTGATTGGTTTGCCCGTTACGCTCTTGGCCGAAAGTGCCGCACCTCCTCGGGAGTCACCGTCCATCTTGGTCATCACGATGCCATCTACACCCAGGGCTTCATCGAAGCCGGAGGCGATGTTCACCGCATCCTGACCGGTGAGAGCGTCTACGACCAGCAGAATCTCGTGAGGGCGGATGTTTTTCTTGAGCTGTTTCAGCTCATCCATCAGCTTCTCATCGATCTGCAGCCGGCCGGCAGTATCCACGATTAATACATTGCAGCCCTTGTGCTCCGCCGCTTCCACCGCGGCTTTGGCGATTTCCACCGGGTCGTCGGATTCCCGCATGGTGAATACCGGGGTATTCACTGCTTTTCCGACCACTTCCAGCTGATCGATCGCCGCCGGACGGTACACGTCGCAGGCACAGAGCATCGGTTTCTTTCCGTTCTGTTTCAGGTAATTGGCTAATTTTCCGCAGGTGGTGGTTTTACCGGTACCCTGGAGTCCCACCATCATGTAGACGGTGAAACCGCTCGGGGAATAGGTGAGCTTGCTGTTGGCGCCGCCCATCATGTTCACCAGTTCATCTTTGACGATCTTGACAACCTGCTGTGCCGGGGTCAGGCTCTTCATCACGTCCTGGCCCATGGCCTTTTCCTTCACATCCGCAACGAACTTCTTTACCACTTTGAAGTTCACGTCCGCTTCCAGCAATGCCAGCTTCACTTCCCGCATCGCCGAATCGATGTCCTTCTCCGTGAGAACGCCCTTGCCACGCAGATGTCTGAAGGTATCTTGCAACTTATCCGCTAATCCTTCAAATGCCATCTTCTACTCCATTAAATCTTTAATCATGTCGGTGAGCACCCGGATATCCTGCCGAACCCCTTCATCTAGGGAATCGTCCTTCCGGTACTTCTCCGCAATCTGCTCCACTTGCTGGTACTTTCGCAGGTTCTCCAGATACTTTCGAACCAGTCCCAGCCGTTCTTCATATTTCTCCAGGGACTTCTCCGCCTTCTTCAAGGTGTAGTGCACGCCCTGTCGGCTCTGTCCCAAATCCTCTGCAATCTCTGCCAGAGAAAGGTTATCCTCATGATACAGGTTCATAATTTCTTTCTTGTTCTCGTCCAGCAGTTCGCCGTAAAAGTCGTACAGCAGACTTGCATATTCTACTTTGGATAAATTCTCAATCATACTTGCTTAATATACCATAAGAAGGAGGCGGTGTCAAGAATTTTCTTTGACACTGTCTCCCTCTTTTTCCGTTGAATATTTCTGTTGGGATCCGCCCATGTGTGAAGGCTTCGCCGTGTCGGTTGGGGCTCCGCCCGCCTTGCGCTAGTACGCTAAAATCTCGTACCCGTCTTCGGTGATGAGCACCTGAATCTCCCACTGTGCCGACGGCTTTCCGTCTCTGGTGTACACGGTCCAGCCGTTATCTTTATCCGTGTAAACCTGCGGTTTTCCCAGGTTGATCATCGGCTCGATGGTGAAAATCATGCCCGGTGCCATAACCATCTCCGTGCCTTTTTTTGTGGTAAAACCAACCCACGGATCTTCGTGGAACTCGAGGCCGCAGCCGTGACCGCCGATTTCCCGAACCACGCTGTAGCCCTGGGATTTGGCAAAATCATTGATAGCCTGTCCCATGTCGCCCAGGTAACCCCACGGCTTCACCTGCTCCAGTCCGATTTCAATGGCTTTGTGGACATCCTCCACCAGCTTGCGGTTCTCCGGAGCGACGTTTCCGATGCAGAACATCCGGGAGGAATCGGAATAATATCCGTCCAAAATCGTGGATACGTCCACGTTGATGATATCTCCGTCCTTCAATATTACATCCTCGGAAGGGATGCCGTGGCACACCTCCTCATTGATGGAGGTACACACGCTCTTCGGAAAACCTTCGTAGTCCAGCGGTGCCGGAATTCCGCCCCGCTTGGTGGTCTCGTCGTACACCCATTTATCAATTTCCGCAGTGCTGATGCCTTCCCGAATATGTTCCGCCACATAATCCAGCACCGCAATGTTCACCTGCGCGCTCTTGCGAATTCCCTCTATTTCATCCGGTGTCTTGATAATGTCCCGGCTTGGAACCACTGCCCCCATATCGTATAATTCTTCCAATTTACGGTCGAACTCGTAATGGCATTTCTTGTATTTCTTTCCGCTGCCGCACCAGCACGGATCATTTCTTCCCCAATCCGTCATCTTGTTGTCTCCTCTCAGTTTTTTACACTTATAATTGTACACCAATTGCAATTTTTTTCAAGGTAGATATGTCTAATAACAGGAAAAATAGCGGCTGCCGGGGCGGCGAATAGCCCTCCGGCGGCCAGGACGTGGTGCTGGTCCACCGGATGGGATGAGGAAGGGAAAATCACAACTGATTTCTAACAATCTCCGACAAAACACACAGAAAAAGCACAGAGTCGAACTCTGCGTTCAGTAACCGGTAAACCACCCGTGCCTTCCCTGAATCCTTGAAAAACCGTAAAATACCATATACGGGTTTTCAAGGATTTTTAGTATGGGAGGAAATAAATGAACGAAATGGTCAAAATTCAGCATCAGCAATGGGCACGGGAC